>NZ_JBEYWO010000044.1:0-22614 GCF_040644455.1 Streptomyces sp. NPDC046977 | reverse complement strand
GGTGTTCGCCCTGCACCCGGCGGGGCTGGACGCGTCGCGGGTGCGGCTGCTGTCGGCGCCGGACGTCGTCGCGGCGCTGCCCCCGGCCCCGGCAGCGGTGACCAGGCGATGCGCCACGCGGCGGGCCCTACGGTCGTACGGGGGACGCGCGTTGCCGGCCCGGCGCATGCTCGTCCGCCCGCCGGAAAAGGGGCCTCCCCATGTGCCCGGGCGAGCGCGTGTCCGGCACGTCAGGCGTATGGAACCGTGTGGAACACGAGGTCCTCGCCGTGAGGCCTGCCGGCACGTGATGCGCCAGGGCTCATCACGGAACCTGGCGCTGCACGCCCATCATCGGGCGCCGAACAGTCCGGCCTCTGTCGGCCCTACGCGATGTGGTCTTCCATCATCTGACTGTTGAGACGGGCCGCGAACTGGTCGTGGTAGCCGCTCAGCTCGCGAGCCGAGTAGCGCACCCCGTACGCAGCCTCGATGTTCGCGGCGAAAGCGCCGGGTGTGGGCATGCCCTCGCCCTCTATCGACTGCCGGAACACCCGGTACAGGTCCTCTTCCGACGGCATCGCGTCCGCTATGCCCTCGCCGAGGGGACGTGTCCCACCCGCGCCGTTGGGCACCTGTAGGGACGGCTCCGGCGCCTGCTCCTGGACCGGTACGGGCAGCTGCTCCGGAGCAGGCTCGGGAGCGCGGGGCTGCGGTACCGGGGCCTGCTGCGGCCGTCCGTTGGCGAAGGCCTGCTGCTGTGGCGGCGCATATGCGTAAGGCTCGCTGTGCGGGTCGTAGCCGCCCCGGTAGTGCACGGGCTCAGGAGCGGCGAACCACTGGTTCGACTGTTCCCCCGCATTCGCCGGCGTCGGTGCCTGGGCGGGCGTCGCGGCCCGAGCGAGCCCGGACTCGTGATGCTGCGGTACGACGGCAGGAGCCGCTGCTTGCGCGGGCCACAGCTGCTGCTCGGTTCCTGCCGCGGTGAGACCGGCCGGTTCCGGGGCGGGCAGCGCGGCGGGCGCCGGCGCCGACGGCACCTCGATGCCGGCCGCCGCGAGGCCGACGGGCCCGGTCTCGGTGAGCGGGACGCCGAAGCGGGCGAGCCGCAGCGGCATCAGCGACTCCACCGGGGCCTTGCGGCGCCAGGCGCGGCCGTAGCGCGCGCGCAACCGGGCCTGGTAGACGAGACGTTCCTGCTCCAGGCGGATGACCTCGTCGTAGCTGCGCAGCTCCCACAGCTTCATACGGCGCCACAGGCGGAAGGTCGGCAGCGGCGCCAGCAGCCAGCGGGCCAGGCGCACCGACTCCATGTGCTTGTCGGCCGTGATGTCGGCGATCCGGCCGATCGCGTGCCGGGCCGCCTCCACCGAGACCACGAAGAGGATCGGGATGATGCCGTGCATCCCGACGCCCAGCGGGTCCGGCCAGGCCGCCGCGCCGTTGAAGGCGATCGTCGCCGCCGTCAGCAGCCACGCGGTCTGGCGCAGCAGCGGGAAGGGGATGCGCAGCCAGGTCAGCAGCAGGTCCAGCGCGAGCAGGACCACGATCCCCGCGTCGACACCGACCGGGAAGACGTTGGCGAACCAGCCGAATCCCTTGGCGAGCGCGAGTTCGCGCACCGCCGCGTACGAGCCCGCGAAGCCGATCGCTGCGATGACCACCGCTCCGGCGACCACCACACCGACCAGGATGCGTTGCGTCCGGTTCATGCGTATCGCGGACACCCGCGACCCTCCAAGGCTCGGAAACTGGCCTGCCCAGCCTGCCACACGGGTCAATGGGCTTGTCGTACAAACGTGGTGAATCGGTACGGCGACGGGGGAGTTGTTACGCGTTCGCCGCCGCGACGGAAGCGGCGGCTTCCTTGGCCGCCTTCAAGGCGTTCCGGCGGAGTTCGTCGGCCTGGGGGGTCTTGGCGTCCTCCAGGCCGGCGCCGTTGTAGGTGAGCGCGACGACGGCGTTCCCGGAGCGGGCGACGACCGTGACGTCCCGGTACTCCTCCTTGTCCTTCGTGGTCCTGGAGGTGACCGCGGTGCCCGCGTCCCACGTGCCGGCGGCCGCGACGGTCTCGCTCGTGGCGCCCTTGGCGGCCTTCGCCTGCGCGACCAGCTCGTCGTAGCGCCGCACGGCCTGCTCCTCGGCGGAGCCGAGCCCGGCCACGGAGTCGTAGCGCTGCAGGGACACGTCCAGCCAGCGGTACTGGTAGCCGCTGAGGCCGTTCCAGGAGCAGCCGCCGCGCTCGTCGGCGGAGCCGGAGGTGACGGGCGTGCCCGAGCGCTTCTTCGCCTTCGGGACGAGGGACGCGACGGTCCTGGCGCCGACGGCCTTGCAGGCGACGGGCAGTTGCGCGTACTTCGCCGGGGCGACGGCCGGTGAGGCGGAGGCCGCGGGCGATCCCGAGGGGGACGCGGAGGGCGTCGTCCGCTCCGCGCCGGCCCGTGCCTTCGGCGTGTCCGAGCCGGAGGAGCAGGCGGCGACGAGGGTCACCGGCACGGCGGCGCAGGCGAGCAGACGGGCGAGGCGTGGGGCTGATCGGTGCATGTGTCCTTCGCTCACTTCTTCGCGTGTCCTGGCATGGCGCAAATGGCCAGACTACGCGGATCGCCTCATTCGTCCAGTTGATCTGCCAGTTCCGCGGCGACCCGGCGGGCGCCGGCCTGGAGGTCGGGACTGGGCGGTTCGACCGACTTGTCCATCGACCACTGGGAGAGGGCGACGGTCACGAGGACGTTGGCGATGCGGAAGACGACGGTCACGTCGCGGTGCAGACCGGAGTCCCGCGTCACCAGTGCGTCGTCGAGGAAGGCGGCGTCCCCGGGGCCGTCCAGGACGCGCGGCGCGATGTCCGCCGGGGTGCCGGTGGGGCTGCCGCTCGGCGGTGCGGAAACCCCCGTTGAACTGGGGCTCGTGGAGGGGTCGGGGGAGCCGGGGGGAGTGGCCGCGCCCGCCTGGCCGCCGATGGGCACCAGGGGGACGTCGGCCTCCGCGGCGCGGGTGCGGTAGTCGGTCGCGGCCTGGTCGTCGTCGCTGACCGCGGGGTCGTACGACACCACGCGCTCCAGGTCGATCTGGAGGTACCGGTTGCCGAGGGCGGTCTGCCCCATCCACTTGCAGCCGACCTTGCGGTCCGTGTCGAACGTCACGCTCGCCTCGCCCGCGGCGTCGCCCGCGTTCGGCACGAGCGACGCGATGGTCGCGGCGGAGACCGAGCCGCACGGCTCGGGCAGCACGCGGTACTTGCCGGGCGGGGCCGCCGCGACGGTCTGGGCGCCGTTGGCCGCGTCGGCGGCGGCCGTGCCGCTCCCCGTATCGCCGGAGCCGCTGCAGCCGGCCAGCGCCGCGGCGGCCAGCGCCACGGCGCACGTCCCGCTCAGCAGTGCCCGGACCCGGTTGGCGCGGTCTCCCGATGGCTGCACTGAGGTGGCCCCTTCCTCGGCGGTGGCCCGGCGCTCACGTAAATCCCTTGGCGGGCGACGACACCGGGTAGACACAATGTCTACCGCACCGGCCGCGGCCGTCGCCGGGCCCGGGGGCTGTATGGATGACTTCCTCCTCCATGTCGTTTTTTATTGATGCATGGCCTTTATCCGTTTTTGAGTGCTTTGTTGGTTGAACCGTTCCATGAATCACCCCTGGGGGAAACGCAGATGTCCACGTACACCGAAGTCCCCGGCGTCCGGGTGCCGATCCGCATGTGGACCGACCCGGCCGCGGTCGAGGGCGTCGCGATGCAGCAACTGCGCAACGTCTCCTCGCTCCCGTGGATCAAGGGCCTCGCGGTCATGCCCGACGTCCACTACGGCAAGGGCGCCACGGTCGGCTCCGTCATCGCCATGCACGGCGCGGTCTGCCCCGCCGCGGTCGGTGTCGACATCGGCTGCGGCATGAGCGCCGTCAAGACCTCGCTGACGGCCAACGACCTGCCCGGCGACCTGTCGCGGCTGCGCTCCAAGATCGAGCAGGCCATCCCGGTGGGCCGGGGCATGCACGACGAGGCGGTCGACCCCGGCCGGCTCCACGGCCTGCCGGCGAGCGGCTGGGACGGCTTCTGGGACGGCTTCGACGACCTCGCCGAGCCGGTCAGGTTCCGGCAGGAGCGCGCGCTGAAGCAGATGGGCACGCTCGGGTCGGGCAACCACTTCATCGAGGTCTGCCTCGACGAGGAGGGCTCGGTCTGGCTGATGCTGCACTCGGGTTCGCGCAACATCGGCAAGGAACTCGCCGAGCACCACATCGGCGAGGCCCAGAAGCTGCCGCACAACCAGGGCCTGATCGACCGCGACCTGGCCGTCTTCATCGCGGACACCCCGCAGATGGCGGCGTACCGGCGCGACCTGTTCTGGGCGCAGGACTACGCGAAGCGCAACCGCGCGATCATGATGGCCCTGTTCCAGGAGGTGCTGCGGCGCGAGTTCCGGAAGGCCAAGGTCACCTTCGACCAGGTCATCTCCTGCCACCACAACTACGTGGCGGAGGAGCGGTACGAGGGCATGGACCTGCTCGTCACCCGCAAGGGCGCGATCAGGGCCGGCAGCGGCGACTACGGGATCATCCCCGGTTCCATGGGCACCGGTTCCTACATCGTCCGCGGCCTCGGCAACCCCGACGCCTTCAACTCCGCCTCGCACGGCGCGGGCCGCAGGATGAGCCGCAACGCGGCGAAGAAGCGGTTCTCCACGCGGGACCTGGAGGAGCAGACCAAGGGCGTCGAGTGCCGCAAGGACTCGGGTGTCGTGGACGAGATCCCCGGCGCCTACAAGCCGATCGAGAAGGTCATCGAGCAGCAGCGGGACCTCGTGGAGGTCGTCGCGAAGCTCAAGCAGGTCGTCTGCGTCAAGGGATGACGCGCGTGCCCCCGCACCGGCGCCGCCGGTCCGGGGGCACTGCCGTGTCCGGCCCGGGTCACGACTCGCGGTGGACCCGGTGCTGGGCCGCCTGGGCGCGGGGGCGGACGACCATGAGGTCGACGTTCACATGGGCGGGGCGGGTGACGGCCCAGGTGACGGCATCGGCGACGTCGTCGGAGGTGAGGGGCTCCGCGACGCCCGCGTAGACCGCGGCGGCCTTCTCCTCGTCACCGTGGAAGCGGGTGAGGGCGAAGCCCTCGGACTTCACCATGCCGGGCGCGATCTCCACGACCCGGACGGGCTGCCCGAGCAGTTCCAGGCGCAGGGTGCCGGCGAGGGCGTGCGTGCCGTGCTTGGCGGCGACGTAGCCACCGCCGCCCTCGTAGGGCGTGAGCGCCGCGGTGGAGGACAGGATCACCACGGTGCCGTCACCGGAGGCGACGAGCTTCGGCAGCAGCGCCTGCACGGTGTGGAGCACACCCAGCACGTTCACCTCGTACATCGTCCGCCACTCCTCGGGATCGGCGGTCGCGACGGGGTCGGCGCCGAGCGCGCCGCCGGCGTTGGCGAAGAGCACGTCGCAGCGGTCCAGGGACCCGGCGAGCGCGTCGACCGCGGCGCGGTCGGTCACGTCGAGGGCGACGGCCGCGGCGGAGTGGCCGGCCGCGGTGAGCTCCTTGGCGAGGGCGTCGAGCCGGTCGGCGCGGCGGGCGGTGAGCACGACGTGGTAGCCGGCTTCGGCGAGTCGGCGGGCGGTGGCGGCGCCGATGCCGCTGCTCGCTCCGGTGACGACTGCGGTACGGGGGCTCATGTCGTGCTGCCTTTCGCTCTCGCCGGTACGCGGCTGCGCTGCCTGGCCATGAGGGGAGCATAGGCGGGCGGCGGCCGTGCGCCGCCCCCACCACTCGCGCGGGAGCGCGGCGGGCGGGGCGGCGGGGTCAGGCGCTCTGGTCGCCGGTGGCGGAGGTCGATGCCTTGGCGAGTCCGGCGAGGGCGTCCTTGGCCGCGGCGAGCGCGCCGTCACGGACCTCGGAGACACCGGGCGCCTTCTTGGACTCGAAGTCGCTGCCGTTGTAGGTGACGGTGACCACCGCGTTGTCCTTGCGGAAGACCACGACGGCCTCGCGCGTCTGCTGCCCGTCGTCCGTGGTCACCTGGACCGACATGGACGCCTCGTCGCCGATTCCCGAGGCGGCGTTCGGCTTCTTGGAGCGGTCGTACGAGGCCTGCGCCGCCTTCTCCGCGCTCAGCCCGTTGCCGCCCGAGGCGACCTCGAAGGTCACGTCCAGCCAGCGGTAGTCGAAGCCCTTGAGCGCGTTCCAGGAGCAGCCCGTGCGGTGCGAGGGGTCCGTGAGGGCGAGCGCCTTGCCCGACGTCTTGGCCTCCGGCACCAGCTTCTTGATCGTGGCCGCCGGCAGCGCCGTGCAGGGCGCGGGCGGCTTGGTGTACGTGATCGCCGGGGCGCCCGAGCTGCCGGGGGACTCCGGTGCGCCGGAGGAGCCGGAGCCGTTCGAGGAACTGGGACCGCCGGAGGGCGCCGACGGCCGTGACGGGGAAGCGCCGGCAGCCGACGGGCTCGCGGCGTCGTGCTGGGACGAGGCCATCGTCCAGCCGACGATGGCGAGTACGGCGGTGGGCAGCAGACGAGCCGCGAGAGTGAGGGGCAGGGGCGCCACAGCGGTCTTCTCTTCGTCGGTCCTGTGAAACAGCGGGACAACAACCGGGGGAGCGGAAGGAGGGGCGGAAAGGGGCGCACGGGGCCGGTGCGGCCTGAGCGTACGACGTGTAGATGAGATTGCCATACGAAAGTAGTCCGGGAACAGAGCAAGTGTGTAGGGCTTGTGCCACCCGGCGTGACGGGTGTAGCCGCGCGCCCCCGTGAGGGCGGTCCTGCGGACCGGCTCCACGGCGGCCCCAGGTGCGCCGGCGGGGCGAACTCCCGTACGTGGAACGCCTCGACGCCCCCGCGCGTCACCGGGCCCATGGGCGGTGCGGCGGGCTTCGGACACCGCGCGGCGGTCACGTCGCCCCGGCGGCGGGAGGGGCCGTGACAGTCCGGCGGGGGCGCGGTGCCGCCGGCAGCACCAGCGGGGCGTTGAGAACGCAGCGCGCGGCGAGTTCGGGCAGGCGCCTGCGTGAGCCGTCACCTTCAGCGTGGGCACGTCGCCGGCGCGGGCCAGGACGACGTCCGGTGCGCAGGGAGGACGGGCAACCCGCCGCGGGCTTCGGACACCAATGCGGCGGTCACGTCGCCACGGCGGCCGGATGGGCCGTGACAGTCCTGCGGAGGCCGTCACGTCGCCTCCGGGGTGGGCACGTCGCCGGCGCGGGTCAGGGCGACGTCCGGAGCGCGGGGGCGCAGCGGGCTTCGGGCGCCGACGTGGCAGTCACGTTGCCGCGGCGGCGGGAGGGGTCGTGACAGTCCTGCGGGGCGCGGTGCCGCCGGCAGCACCGGCAAGGTGTTGAGGACGCCGCGCGGTAGGTCCCGGCTGCCGGAACGCGGGCAGGACGGGCGCCCGTGCCCGCACCGCGCAGCGGGAATCTCCCCTCCGGGGGAGGGGACGTCAGTCCGCCGACCGCACCACGTGCTGGAGCAGGAGTGCGGTGGTCACCGGGCCGACGCCGCCGGGGACCGGGGTGAGCGCGCCGGCGTGCGGCATGACCGAGGGGGCGTCCACGTCGCCGACGAGGCCGCCCTCGGGGGTCGGATTGGTCCCCACGTCGATCACGACGGCCCCGGGACGCACATGCGCGGCCGAGATCAGCCCGGGACGGCCGGCCGCCGCGACGACGATGTCCGCGGCGGCGGTCACGCCGGCCAGGTCGGGGGTGCGGGAGTGGCAGACGGTCACCGTGGCGTCCCGGTCGAGCAGCAGGAGCGCCGCGGGCTTGCCGACCACCGTGGAGCGGCCGACGACGGCCACGTGCCGGCCGGCGGGCTCGATCCCGTGGTGCTCCAGGAGCGCCACGACCGCCTCCGCCGTCGCCGGGGCGAACGCGGGCAGCCGCGCGGCGAGCCGGCCGAGGCTCACCGGGTTGGCGCCGTCGACGTCCTTGCCGGGCGGGATGGCCGACGCCAGGTCCTCCAGGGCGGCGCCCGCCGGCAGCGGGGTCTGCAGGATGACCCCGTGGACGGCGATGTCCTCGCCGAGCCGGGTGAGTTCGGCGCGCAGGGCGGCGGCGGACGCCTCCGGGCCCAGGTCGTGGATGTCGCAGACGATGCCGGCCGCGGCGGCGGCGCGCGCGATGGAGCGCACGTACCAGGCGCTGGACTCGTCGGCGGTGGCGACGACGACCGCGAGCCGGGGCGGCCGTCCCGCGGCCGTCAGCGCGGCGGCGCGGGCGGTGGTCTCCTCCCGCAGGGCGGCGGCGAGTTCCCTGCCCGACAGGACGCGCGCGGGGCTCATGGCGCGATCTCCCGGCGTACGGCGTCGGTCACCCGGTCGGCACGGTCCATGAGCGGGCCGGCGGCGCTGGCGGTCGCGGAGAACCCGGCCCGGACGGTTCCGTCCTTGATGCCGCCGAGGTTGATCTCGATGTTGACCCGCGCGGTGCCCGCGGCGGCGCGGGCCGCCTCCGTGGCGGCGGCGACGTCCGACAGGACGTTGCGGTTGCAGATCGGCAGCAGTTCCTCGGCGAGCGCGACCACGCGCTCCGCGACGCCGACGACCTCGGCCGGCGGGCGGGCCGCGCCCTCCAGGGCGGCGGCGACGGCGGCCGAGCGGGCCGCCTTCTCCTCGTCGGTGCCCTTGGGCAGCCGGTAGGCGTCGGTGACGGCGGTGAAGGCGGTGGCGTCCTCGGCGGCCAGGCGCAGGGCGGTCTCGCGCAAGTCGTCGGCGGCCGCGGCGATCCGCCCGACGGCGGCGGCGTGCGCCGCGTACCGCTCGCCCGTGGTGTAGCGGGCGACCATCGCCACGAGGGCGGCGCCCTGGGCCGCGTGCAGGGCCGCCGAGGCGCCCCCGCCCGGCGCCGGCACCCGCGCGGACATCTCCTCCAGGAACTCACCGATCGTCTGGTCGCGCATGCCCGCGATCCTTTCACGGCGGCAGGCCGGGACAGGTGTGGGAGCGCTCTCCTACGATGCGGGTCATGCGGAGCCTCACCAAGCGCACTCTGACGTCCGATCAGCTCTCCGCCCTGCTGCGCGCGTCGGCCGGGACCGGCTGCCGCGTCGAGGCCGAGCTGACGGACGGCTGGTTCAACGCCGCCTACCGCGTGCGGCTCGACGACGGACGCCCCGCCGTGGTGAAGGTCGCGCCCCCGCCGGAGGCCGCCGTACTGCGCTACGAGCGCGGCATCATGGCGACGGAGATCATGGTGCACCGCCGCGCCGCCGCCCTCGACGGCGTTCCGCTGCCCGAACTGCTCCACGCGGGGCCGGACTTCATGGCGCTGTCCGTCCTGCCCGGAACGCCCTGGGACAAGGCCGACGACCGCCTCCCGCCCGGGCGGCAGCCCGCACTGCGGCGCGAACTCGGCCGGATCGCGGCGCGGCTGCACACCCTGACCTCGCAGGACGGCCGCTACGGCTACCCCGCCCCCGAGGCCGGGCTGTCGGCGGCGGACTGGCCGTCCGCCTTCGCCGCGATGGTCGAGGCGATGCTGGAGGACGCCGTGCGATGGCACTCCCCGCTCGGGGTGCCGGCCGAGGAGATACGGGAGCTGGTCGCCGCCGGCGCGCCGGCGCTCGCCCGGGTCGACCGGCCGCGGCTGGTCCACTTCGACCTGTGGCCCGGCAATGTCTTCGTCTCCGGCGACGGCACCGCCGTCACCGGCCTCATCGACCACGAACGCGCCTTCTTCGGCGACCCGGCAGCCGAACTGGTCTCCCTCGGCCTCGGCGGCGACACGGGCCCGGACAGTGATCTCGTCGCCGGCTACCGCGAGGCCGGCGGGCACCTGGACTTCGGGCCCGGTATGCGGCAGCGGCTGGCGCTGTACCGCCTCTACCTCGGCCTGATCATCGTCGTCGAGTGCGGCCCGCGCGGCTACGGCGCCGACCACCTGCGCAGCTGCCGTGCCGCGCTCGCGCGGTGGACGGACGAGGCCCGGGCCGCCGCGGCCGCCTGCTGAGGTCAGCCGGCGGAACCGCCGGGCTGCACGACCGTGTTCCGGCCGCCGAGCGGGCCGACCCGTCCGGCGTGGTCGGGCTGGTGCGCCGCCGGGACCGCGCCCGGACCGGTGCCGGTCGCATGCCCCGTGCCGGTCACGACGGGCGGCGCCGCGTGCGCCCCCGTGGAGTGCTGCGCCGTGCCCGGGGTGATCGCCATCGGCGCCGCGGTGGTCGGCACGGCGGCGGCCGGTGCCGTGACGGCGCGGGTGGCGTCGGCCTTGGACTGCTCGTCCTTCTCCGGCGCGTGCGTCACCCCGAACCGGGTCCGCAGATGGTGCCCCGCCGCCTCGTCCAGACTCACCGGACGCTGCAGCCGCACCGCCAGCCGGCTCGCCTCGCGGCCCAGTGCCGCCAGGTCCTCCCAGCGGAGGTGGACGACCAGGGGCAGTTCCGCCTCGCCGTCGGGAAGCGCCTGAAGTGCCTGGAAGGAGACGTTGCTCTGACTGTTCATCGGCCGGTCCTCACCCTCGTGACGATCTCGGGCAGCTTTCGTGCGGCACCCGCTACGCGAGGGGATACGCAGACCGCGCCCGTGGCGTTCACCCGGCCCGCCCCCGCCCTGTCGGGGCGGGGGCGGGCGCCGGGGCGGCCGAGCGGCTACCGCGCGTTCATGAACTCGCCCGGCTCCAGGGCGCGTTCGTTGATGCGGACGTCGCCGATCCAGCCGTGCAGGAGCTGGTCGAGCTTGCCCCCGTACTCGTAGCCGCCGAGCATCCAGGGCAGGCCCAGGGCGGTGAGGCCGGAGGCGCGGGTGGAGGGGTTGCGGGCGACGGGGCAGCCGTCGACGTACATGGTGGTGTGGCGGCCGTCGTTGACGACGGCGACGTGCCACCAGGTGTCCAGCGGCAGCTCGTGGCCCCAGTTGGTGACCGAGCCGGCGGTGTTCAGCGGGTAGACGCACCACTGGAGCTCGCGCCCGCCGGACAGGCTGAGCGTCACGACCGGCTCGTCGGGGTCGCCCGCGGTTTTGCCGGCCTCGCGGCTGAGACCCCAGCGGCTGAGCAGGGCGGCCCAGGCGTTGCGGCCCTGGTCCCAGTCGGCGGGGAGCTTGAAGAACGCCTCGAAGGTGTAACCGGACTTGAACGTCGCCGAGTTGAGCGGGGCGTGGTCGCCGGTGGTCAGGTGGGCGCCGCGCAGCGGGCTCTTGTCGCCGGCGAAGTACAGGCTGGCGTGACCGGGCTGGTCGGGGTGGTGCTCGGCCGACCAGGTCAGGGCGGTCGCCGGGTCGGAGCCGGGGGCGACGACCTTGGTGAGGTCGTTGCCGCGGCCCGTCAGGTCGCGCACCCGGTCGGTGTCGTGGGAGGCGTCGAAGCGCCAGTACGCGACCGTGCCGGGGATCAGCATCCGGGAGGCAGGACGGGACGGGCGCGCCGCGACCGGGGCGAAGCCCGCGAAACGCTCGGTGAAGTCGATGTCGACGGCGAAGCGGTCCTGCGGGCCCGTCAGCTCGACCTCCTCGCGCTCCAGCGCGTTCAGGCCCTCGCCGGCGCGGCCGAGGATCCAGGGGGAGACGGTCTCGACGTCGATGGTGTTGCGCGCCAGGTCGAAGCGGTAGAGCCGGATCATCGCGGCGCCGCCGTAGTAGCGGTTCTGGTAGTTCGTGATGTGCAGGTGGGTGGCGTTGCCCGCCGCGTTGGTGCGGGTGGTGCGGGCGGGCGGCCAGAAGTGCCCGTTCAGGGTGAGGAAGATCTGGTCCGTGTCGTGGATCAGCTCGTCCCACAGCTCCTGGCCGTGGTCGGAGAGCTGCGCCTCGTCGCCGTAGGTGTTCGCGTACACGATCTCGTGGGTCGTGAGGATCACCGGCGTCCCGGGGTGCCGCGCGACGACGTCCTTCGCCCAGGCGATGCCGCCCGGCGAGGGCCGCCAGTCCAGGGAGAGCACCATCCACTCGCGCCCGCCCGCGCGGAACAGGTGGTAGTGGTTGTAGCCGTCCGGGCTGGCGCCGCCGAAGGTGGGCGCGTCGCGGTAGCGGTCCGGGCCGAAGACGTCCAGGTAGGGGGAGTCGCCCCGCTGGTCGTCGGTGGAGGAGTTGATGTCGTGGTTGCCCGCGACGACGCTGTAGGGCACGCCCTTGCGGTCCAGGATGCGGAACGCGTCGCCGACGGCGGCGAATTCACCGGCCTGGCCGTTCTGGGTGACATCACCCAGATGCGCCATGAAGACGATGTTCTCGTCCTTGGCGTGGTCGAGTAGGTACCGGAACGACGCCTCGACGGGGGCCGGGTGGATGCTCTCGCCGTCGAAGAGGTACTGCGTGTCCGGCATCACGACCAGCGTGAAGCGCGCGTCGTCGGTGTCGGGGCGCCAGGAGCCGCCGTGGCTCGTGCCGGTCGTCGCGGGGCTGGCCGACGCAGCCGGTGCGGCCGCGGCCAGCCCCGCGACGGCGGCGCCCGCCAGCCCCGCGCCGACGAGCACGGAACGGCGGCTCGCGCCGAGCTGAGGTCCGTCCGGTCTGTGGTGTGTGTCGCACATGGTGATCCCGCTCTCGGCCGTTGGGCAGCGTCGCCCGGACGCTACGGGCGGATCGCGGGCCCCGGCCCAACCGCCGGGGAAGGACGGGTGAACGGCGTCGGGACCGTCGTGTCACCTGTGGAAAGGAGGGGTTGGCCGTGTTCCGCCGATCGCGGTGGGTTGTGAGACCAGCCACTTGGCGCCCGTTTCGGCGAGCCGCGAGGATTAACAGCAGGTAAACTCACTGTTCGCTATTTGTGACGCCAGGTGAAAGGGCCCGTCGCCGTCCGGAACGGACGGGAGCGGAACGGGGATGTGCCAGGCGTATGCCAGTCGCGGGAGAAGCCCGCGAGCGGGGACAGCGCAGTCCCCGGCCGGCCGGTCGAGGTGTTGCCGGCACCGCAGTGGTCCTGAGCTTTTGGAGGGTTTGACATGCGTCGGTTCACGGCCATGAGTGACCGGATCGACCTGTCCGGAGCGTGCTTCGCCGCACCACCGGTGTCCGGTTCGCCCGAGCCGGGGAGCCACGCGTGACACTCGTCGACTCACCGCTCCCGCAGCTGCCCCTGCTGGACGACGCCCTCGCCGGCGCCGCCCCGGACGAGCCCGTACCGGCGCTCTTCCGCGCCGGCGCCGCCGCCGCGGAGCGCACCCTGCTGGACATCCTGGCCGCCACGACCCGCGCCCACCCCGCCGCGGCCGCCGTCGACGACGGCGCCACCGCGCTGAGCTACCGCGCGCTGGCCGCCGAGACCGAGCGGCTGCGCCGCCGCCTGGCCGACGCCGGGATCGGCGCCGGCGACCGGGTGGGCGTCCGCGTTCCCTCGGGCACCGTCGACCTGTACGTGTCGATCCTCGCCGTCCTGGCCGCGGGCGCCGCCTACGTCCCGGTCGACGCCGAGGACCCGGACGAGCGCGCCGAGCTGGTCTTCTCCGAGGCCGGCGTCTGCGCCGTGATCGGCGAGCACCGCGCGATCACCCCCCTTGCCGCGCCCCGCGGGGAGCCCGGGCGTCGCCCCGGGCCCGGCGACGACGCGTGGATCATCTTCACCTCGGGCTCCACCGGCAAGCCCAAGGGCGTCGCCGTCACCCACCGCTCCGCCGCCGCCTTCGTCGACGCCGAGGCCCGGCTCTTCCTCACCGAGGAGCCGCTGGGTCCGGGCGACCGGGTACTGGCCGGACTGTCGGTGGCCTTCGACGCCTCCTGCGAGGAGATGTGGCTGGCGTGGCGGCACGGCGCCTGCCTGGTGCCCGCGCCGCGCTCCCTGGTCCGCACCGGGCTGGACCTCGGCCCGTGGCTGGTGGAGCAGGGCATCACCGTGGTCTCCACCGTGCCGACGCTGGCCGCCCTGTGGCCCATCGAGGCCCTGGACGACGTACGCCTGCTGATCTTCGGCGGCGAGGCCTGCCCGCCGGAGCTCGCCGAGCGCATGGCCGTCGAGGGCCGCGAGGTGTGGAACACCTACGGCCCGACCGAGGCCACCGTCGTCGCCTGCGCCGCCCAGCTGACCGGCGAGGGCCCGGTCCGCATCGGGCTGCCGCTGGACGGCTGGGAACTGGCCGTCGTGGACCCGGCCGGCGTGCCGCTGCCCATGGGCGCCACCGGGGAGCTGGTCATCGGCGGCGTCGGCCTGGCCCGCTACCTGGACGCGGCCAAGGACGCCGAGAAGTATGCCCCCCTGCCCTCCCTGAACTGGGAGCGCGCCTACCGCAGCGGCGACCTGGTCCGCGCCGAGCCCGAGGGCCTGCTCTTCATGGGCCGCGCCGACGAGCAGATCAAGCTCGGCGGCCGCCGCATCGAACTCGGCGAGATCGACGCCGCGCTCCAGGCGCTGCCCGAGGTCGCGGGCGCCGCGGCCGCCGTCCGCACCACCAGGGCCGGAAACCAGATCCTCGTCGGCTACGTCGCCGGCACCGGCGCCTTCGACCAGACCGACGCGCTGGCCCGGCTGCGCGAGGCGCTGCCCGCCGCCCTCGTGCCGCTGATCGCCGTCGTCGACACGCTCCCGACCCGCACCTCCGGCAAGGTCGACCGCGACGCGCTGCCCTGGCCGCTGCCCGCGCTCGACGCAGCCGGCGCGCTGCCCGGCGACCTCACGCGGACCGAGACCTGGCTCGCCGAGCAGTGGGGCGAGATCCTCGGCGCGCCCGCCACCGGCGCCGACGCCGACTTCTTCGCGCTCGGCGGCGGCAGCCTGACCGCCGCCCGGCTGGTCTCGCAGCTGCGCAGCCGCTTCTCCAGCGTCTCGGTCAGCGACATCTACCAGAACCCCACCCTCGCCGGCCTCGCCGCGCGGCTGGAGGAGGCCGACGCCCGCCGCACCGCGGCCCGCACCATCGCGCCGGTGCCCCGCCGCGCGGCCGCCGCGCAGGTCGCGCTGATGCTGCCGCTGCTCACCGTCGCCGGACTGCGCTGGGGTGTGGTGGCCGCCGCCGTCGGCAACGTCCTGACGCTGCTCGGCGCCCCCACCGGCGTGCCCGCCGTGTCCTGGTGGTGGATCGCCGCCGGGTGGGCGCTGCTCATCAGCCCGGCGGGCCGCCTGGCGATCTCCGCGGGCGGCGCCCGGCTGCTGCTGCGCGGGGTGCGCCCGGGAACGTACCCCCGCGGCGGAGGTGTGCACCTGCGGCTGTGGACCGCGGAGCGCCTCGCCCACTTCAGCGGTGCCACCCAGCTGACCGGCGCCTGGCTGACCCACTACGCGCGGGCCCTGGGCGCCCGCATCGGCGACGGCGCCGACCTGCACTCCCTGCCGCCGCTGACCGGCCTGCTCAAACTCGGCCGGGGCAGCGCGGTCGAACCCGAGGTCGACCTCGCCGGCCACTGGGTGGACGGCGACCTGCTGCACATCGGCAAGATCCGGATCGGCGCCGGCGCCACCGTGGGCTCGCGGTCCACGCTCTTCCCCGGGGCCCGGGTCGGCAAGCGCGCCGAGATCGCGCCGGGCTCCGGAGTGCAGGGCGCCGTCCCCGCCGGGCAGCGCTGGGCGGGCGTGCCCGCGGCCCGTTCCGGCAAGGCGGCCCACCGCCGGCCCGACGGCCGGCCGCCGCGCAGGCGGCGCTGGGCGTTCGCCTACGAGGTGGCCTCGTTCGCGCTCGGTCTGCTGCCGACCGCGGCCGCCGTCCCCGCCGTGCTCGTCCTCGCCGCCTTCCTGCGCGGTGCCGGGCACGCCTCCCTGGGCGCCGCGCTCGCCGCCGTACCGCTCGCCACGATCGCCTGGCTGCTGACATACGCGCTGCTGGTGCTGGCCGGCGTGCGGCTGCTCGGCCGCGGGCTGCGCGAGGGTTACCACCCCGTGCACAGCCGTGTCGCCTGGCAGGCGTGGGCGACCGAACGCCTCATGGACATGGCCCGCGGGCACCTGTTCCCGTTCTACGCGAGCCTGTTCACGCCCGTGTGGCTGCGGGCGCTGGGCATGAAGGTCGGCAGCCGCGTCGAGGCCTCGACCGTGCTCGCGCTGCCCTCGATGACCACCGTCGGCGACGGCGCCTTCCTGGCCGACGACACCATGGTCGGCTCCTACGAGCTGGGCGGCGGCTGGATGCGCATCGCCGGGGCCCGGATCGGCAAGCGGGCCTTCCTCGGCAACTCCGGCATGACCGCCCCCGGCCGCTCGGTGCCCAAGAACGGCCTCGTCGGCGTGCTCTCGTCGACCCCCAAGGGTTTCAAGGCCGGCAGCTCCTACCTCGGCATGCCGCCGATGAAGCTGCCGCGCACCCCCGAGGCCGCCGACCAGAGCCGCACCTTCGCGCCGCCCCGGCACCTGGTGCTGGCCCGCGGGGCCGTCGAGCTGTGCCGCGTCGTCCCGCTGATGTGCGCGGCCGCGCTGGCCGTGCTGCTGCTGGCCGGGTACGCCGTGCTGGCGAGCCGGTTCGGCGCCGTGGTGGCGCTGCTCTCCGGAGGGCTGCTGCTCGCCGTCGCCGGCGCGGTGGCGTGCGCGGTGGCCATCGAGGCGAAGTGGCTGCTGGTCGGGCGGTTCCGGGCGGTCGAGCGGCCGCTGTGGAGCTCGTTCGTCTGGCGCAACGAACTGGCCGACACCTTCGTCGAGGTGCTGGCCGTGCCGTGGGCGGTCGGCGCGCTCGGCGGCACCCCGCTGATGAGCCTGTGGCTGAGGACCATGGGGGCCGGGATCGGGCGGGGCGTATGGTGCGAGACGTACTGGCTGCCGGAGGCCGACCTGGTCAGGGTCGGGGACGGCGCCACCGTCAACCGCGGCTGTGTCGTGCAGACGCACCTGTTCCACGATCGGATCATGCGCATGGACGAGGTCGTCCTCGAGCCGGGCGCCACGCTCGGCCCGCACGGCATCGTGCTCCCCGGGGCGACCGTCGGCGCGCGCACCACGATCGGCCCGGCCTCGCTGGTCATGCGCGGGGAGAGCGTTCCCGAGGGCACCCGGTGGCTGGGCAACCCGATCTCCGCCTGGCACACAGAGGGGGCCCGCAGAGGGTGAGCAACGGCAAGCGCGTGCGTGGCGGGGAGGGCGTCCCCGCCACGCCGGGGGCGGACGTGTCCGCCGACTCCTACTTCCCCGAGCACGGCAACGGCGGCTACCAGGTCGCCCACTACGACTTGGAGCTCGACTACCGCCCGGCGGCCAACCGGCTGTCGGGCCGCGCGCGGATCTCGGCGGTCGCCACCCGGGCGCTGTCCGGGCTGAGCCTCGACCTCGGCCCGTTCCGGCTGGACCGGGTCCTCGTCGACGGCCGGCCGTGCCGCTACAGCCACCGCGCGGGCAAGCTGCGGATCAAGCCGCTGAGGACGCTGCCCGCCGGCCCGTTCGAGATCGAGGTCCGCTACGTCGGCAACCCCCGGCCGGTGCGCACCCGCGACTGGGGCGACCTCGGCTGGGAGCAGCTGGAGGACGGCGCCCTCGTCGCCAGCCAGCCGATCGGCGCGCCCTCCTGGTTCCCCTGCAACGACCACCTCGGCGACAAGGCCAGCTACCGGATCACGGTGGCCGCGCCGTCGGCGTACGCGGTCGTGGCCAACGGCAGCCTGGAGTCGTACCGGGTCGGCGCCTCGACCACGACCTGGGTGTACGAGCAGGCCGAGCCGATGCCGACGTACCTCGCGACGGTCCAGATCGGCGCGTACGAGCTGATCGACCACATCGGCGGCGACGTGCCGCAGCCGGCCGCCGTCCCCGCGGCGCTCGTGGCGGACTTCGGCCACGACTTCGGCCGGCAGCCGGAGATGATGAGGGCCTTCACGGGGATGTTCGGTCCGTACCCGTTCGCCGAGTACGCGGTCGTGGTGGTCGACGAGGAGCTCGACGTCCCCGTCGAGGCGCAGGCGCTGTCCATCTTCGGCCGCAACCACGTGGACGGCCGGCGCGGTTTCGAGCGCCTCGTCGCCCACGAGCTCGCGCACCAGTGGTTCGGCAACAGCGTCAGCATCGCCGACTGGCGGCACATCTGGCTCAACGAGGGTTTCGCGGCCTATGCCGAATGGCTCTGGTCGGAGGCCTCCGGCGGCATACCCGCCGCCCGCCACGCGGCCCGCACACACGCCCGGCTCTCCTCCCTGCCGCAGGACCTCCGGCTCTCCGACCCCGGCGTACGGCGCATGTTCGACGACCGGGTGTACAAGCGCGGCGCGCTCACCCTGCACGCGCTGCGCACCGCCATGGGCGACGCCGCCTTCTTCGCGCTGGCACAGGACTGGACCCGCACGCACCGTCATGGCAGCGTGACCACCGACCAGTTCATCGCACTGGCCCACCGGCACAGCGACCGCGACCTGGACGCGCTGGTGTTCCAACCGTGGCTGCACGGTACGCGGCTGCCACGCCTGGCGAGCGGGGACGCATGACCGGAGCGGAAAGGCACGACGACAGCGGGGTCGTCGTCTACTGGCGGCCCGGCTGCCCCTACTGCATGCGGCTGCGGCTCTTCCTGTTCGTGACCCGGCTGCGCCACTCCAAGGTCAACATCTGGCGGGACCCGGACGGCGCGGCCTTCGTCCGCTCCGTCGCCGGCGGCAACGAGACCGTGCCCACGGTGACCGTCGCCGGCCGGGCCATGGTCAACCCCTCCCCGCGCCAACTGCGTGACGCGGTGCGGACGCACGCCGCGCAACCGCGGTGAACGGCTGACGCCGGGGCTGCGTCTGCGGGCATGGCAGGACAGGACACGGATCCGGAGGCCACGCGCTTCCTCGCGGTCGGCTCGGCCCGCACCTGCGAGGCGACCGCCGGCCCGGCCGGAGCGCTTCCGGGGGAATGGCGGGAACGCGACCGCGGCGCCTTCGCCGTCGAGGTCCGCGGCACGGATGAACTCGCGGGCCGGGCCGCGCCGACAGTGCCGGCCATCCTGCCCGGGGCCCTGTCCGCCGTGGCGATCGGCCGGCGTCCGGGCGGGCCCACCGGGGCCGCGGTCGCGCGACCGAAGCCGGCCGCTCGGCAACGGAGTTCGCCTTCGCCGAGGCCGGGCCGGACGCGACATGGCCGAGCTCGGCACGGCCTTCGAGCGTATGGCGACGGTGCCCACGCACGGGCTGCCGGTACGAGGCACGGCGATCACACGGGAGCAGTACGCGGCGGCGTCGCACCGGGCGTGACGACCGGCGCCCCGTCAAGCCCTCGGTACCGGGGACGGATTGGGACCGGGGCGACTGCCCATCGGCCGGGGAACTGCCATAGGGTCGGCGCGGACCGGCCCGTTCGGTCAGGTGCCGTACAGCACTGCGCAGTTCGGGTCAGTACAGGTCAGATCAGGTCACAGTCAGGCAGTCGGCCGACAGGCACGTGCAGGGGAGCACAGCGTGAGTCTCATCAAGAAGGCATTCGAGGTCATCGAGAAGGGCTTTGACGCGGGCGGTGACGCCATCCACGACTTCACCGTCAACCGCCGCACGGCCGAGCTCTTCCTGAAGCTGGGCGTCGCGGTCTACGCCGAGCAGCGCCTCGGCGGCTCGCACGAGCCGGTGGAGCGGATGTTCGAGGCCCTGGAGGGCCACGTCGCCGAGAACGGCGAGGTGGATCTCGACCACCTCAAGGAGGCGAGCGAGGTGCTGGGCGAGGCGTTCGTGGCCAAGCACACCGCGGAGATCGAGGCCGAGGAGGCCGCCGAGGCCAAGGCCGTCGAGGAGGCCGCTGCCGCAGCCGCGGCCGCCGCAGCGGCTGCCGCCGCCGTGGCTCCCGTCGCGCCCGCCGCCCCTGTTGCGGCTCCCGTCGCGCCCGCCGCCCCCGTTGCGGCTCCCGCGGTCCCGGCCGAGGCCCCGGCCCCGGTCGCCGCTCCCGTGGCTCCCGTCGAGGCGCCCGCCCCGGTCGCGGCTCCGGCCCCCGTCGAGGCTGCCGCCCCCGCCGCTCCGGCGGCTCCCGCCGAGGCGCCCGCCCCGGCTCCGGTGGAGTCCACGCCCGCCAACTGACCCACGCGCGAAGGCCCGGCGGACGTCGTAGCGACGTGCCGGGCCTTTCGCGTGTCCGGGGCTCAGGGCCAGACGAGGCAGTACAGCTGGTGCCCGCTCTCGTGGCAGCGCTGGGCGAAGTCCTGCCACTCGTGGAGCATCTTGTAGATCATGAAGGCGTCCCGCGGACCGCGCCGGTCGGGGACGGTGGACCAGATGAACGCGGCGGCGCCGAGGGCCTCCTCGTCGGCCTTGCGGAGCGGCTCGACGACGGAGACGGGCAGCTTGACGACGGCGTAGTCGGGGTGCAGGACGACGAGTTCCAGCGGCGGGACCTTGGTCGGGGGTATGCCCTCGATGCCGGTGAGCACCATGGCCGCCATGGTCTCCGGCTTGACCTTGGTGTACATGCCCTGGCCCAGTTCGTCGCCGCCAAGCTCCTCCGGACGCATGGAGATGGGGACCCGCGCGGCGGTTGCACCGTCGGGTGCGCCGAAGTACTTGTAGGTCACCCCCACTCGGCCACCCCTGCTCCCGCGTTTCTCAACGGCCTTGTCGCGCTCTGTTGACGGCCGGCGTCGCCGGCCGGTGGTACGGGCGTGCTCGGGATCGGGGTCGTCGCCCCCGTCGTCCAGATCGCCACCGCGTTCGCCACCGCGCTGCATTCCACTACCCGACCATCCGCAGACCCAACCGCGCAACCCGATCATCGTCTCAGATGCACGGTCGATACCTCATCGCGCAACGCCCGGCATTTGAGAGCATGTGCTTGTGAGCTATCCGTACGCCTACGACGCGCCAGTTTCTCAGACCTTGTTCGATCGAGCAGCCGCCGTGACCCCTGGTGGGGTGAACAGCCCGGTTCGCGCCTTTCGCGCCGTGGGCGGTACGCCCCGATTCATGGTGTCCGGTTCCGGTCCCTACCTCAAGGACGCGGACGGCCGCGAATATGTGGATCTCGTGTGCTCGTGGGGACCGATGATTCTCGGCCACGCGCACCCCGAGGTGATCGCCGCCGTGCAGGCCGCGGTCGCCCGCGGTACCTCCTTCGGCACCCCCGGTGAGGGCGAGGTGGAACTCGCCGAGGAGATCGTCGCGCGGGTCGCGCCGGTCGAGCAGGTGCGGCTGGTGTCGTCCGGCACCGAGGCCACGATGTCGGCGATCCGCCTGGCACGCGGATTCACCGGCCGGGCCAAGGTGGTCAAGTTCGCGGGGTGCTACCACGGTCATGTGGACGCGCTGCTGGCCGCCGCGGGTTCCGGAGTTGCCACTTTCGGGTTGCCGGACACGCCGGGCGTGACGGGCGCACAGGCCGGCGACACGCTGGTGCTGCCCTACAACGACCTCGACCGGGTGCGGGCCGCCTTCGCCGCGCACCCCGGTGAGATCGCCTGCGTGATCACCGAGGCCTCGCCCGGCAACATGGGCGTCGTGCCCCCGGCCGAGGGCTTCAACCAGGGGCTCGCGGACCTGTGCCGGGAGAACGGCGCGCTCTACATCTCCGACGAGGTCATGACCGGATTCCGGGTCTCGAGGGCCGGCTGGTACGGCATCGACGGCGTCCGCCCCGATCTGATGACCTTCGGCAAGGTCATGGGCGGCGGCTTCCCCGCCGCGGCCTTCGGCGGCCGCGCCGACGTCATGGCGCACCTGGCCCCGGCCGGCCCGGTCTACCAGGCGGGCACCCTGTCCGGGAACCCGGTGGCCACCGCCGCGGGCCTGGCGCAGCTGCGGCTGCTGGACGACGCCGCGTACGCGACCGTGGACCGGGTCGCCGCCCAGGTGTCCGGCCTGGTGGGCGAGGCGCTGGCCAAGGAGGGCGTCGTGCACAGCCTGCAGACCGCGGGCAACATGTTCTCCGTGTTCTTCACGGACGGTCGCGTGAGCGACTACGACGAGGCGAAGCGGCAGGAGGCGCACCGCTTCACCGCCTTCTTCCACTCGATGCTGGCGCAGGGCGTCTACCTGCCGCCCTCGGCCTTCGAGTCCTGGTTCGTCTCGGCGGCGCACGACGACGCCGCCGTCGAGCGGATCGCCGCCGCCCTGCCGGCCGCCGCCCGCGCCGCCGCGGAGGCCGCCGCATGAGCGAGATCACGGTCGTCCACCTGATGCGGCACGGCGAGGTGGAGAACCCCAGCGGCGTCCTCTACGGGCGCCTGCCCGGCTACCACCTGTCCGACCTCGGCCGGAAGATGGCCGACCGGGTCGCGGAGCACCTGTCGGGGCGGGACATCACCTATGTGGTGGCCTCCCCGCTGGAGCGCGCCCAGGAGACGGCGGCGCCCATCGCCTCCGTGCTCGGCCTGGACGTCGCGCGCGACGAGCGCCTCATCGAGGCGGACAACGCCTTCCAGGGCAAGACCTTCGGCGTGGGCGACGGTGCCCTGCGGCGCCCGTCCAACTGGAAGCTCCTGGTCAACCCGTTCCGGCCGAGCTGGGGTGAGCCGTACGTCGACCAGGTCGCGCGGATGACGGGCGCGCTGGAGGCCGCCCGCGACGCCGCGCGCGGCCACGAGGCGGTCTGCGTCAGCCACCAGCTGCCGATCTGGACCGTGCGCAGCTCCGTGGAGCGGCGCCGGCTGTGGCACGACCCGCGCAAGCGGCAGTGCACCCTGGCCAGTCTGACCACGTTCACCTACGAGGACGACAGGATCGTCTCCGTCGGCTACACCGAGCCCGCCCGCGATCTCGTCCCGGCCCACCTGCTGGCCGGCGCGAAGCCGGTCAAGGGCGGCAGCAAGGGCTTCGGGGCCTAGCCCCCCCCGTGGGGGGGGGGGGGGGGGGCCCCCCCCCCCCCCCCCCCCCCCCCCCCCCCCCCCCCCCCCCCCCCCCCCCCCGCCGGCCGGCCGCGCCCCCCCCCCCCCCCCCCCCCC
>NZ_JBEYWO010000043.1:0-53065 GCF_040644455.1 Streptomyces sp. NPDC046977 | reverse complement strand
GCCAGATCCAGTACCGGCCCACCATCATCACCGGCTGCCTCATCGGCACCGGCCTCGCCACAAGCCCCGGCGACATCACGCATTAATCCTCAGTAGCGGTGGGCGGCGATCTCCTGGCGGCCGACTCACCGCCTCACGCCCCGCGCGCCGCGGTCCATGCCAAGGCGACGGCGCAGCGGTGGCCGTGGCGGCGGCTGCGGCACTGGCGGTTCCGTGATGCCGGGACGCCCATCCCTGGGGCTGCGCTCGTGCCCCCGGCACGACAGGGACCCGTATGGGCGCTTCGCGCGGTTGGCGCCGGGTACGCGCCCTCCATGGCCGAATACGATGCCGGCCCCTACGTTCCCGGCGGCGCGGACGTGGCGGGACTGCGGCGCGCGGCGGCCGGGTGCCGTGGCTGCCCGCTGTACGCCGACGCCACGCAGACCGTCTTCGGTTGGGGTGAGCCGTCGGCGCGTGCCGTGCTGGTGGGGGAGCAGCTGGGAGACCAGGAGGACCGTCAGGGGCGGCCCTTCGTCGGTCCCGCCGGGAAGGTCCTGAACCGTGCGCTGGCGGAGGCCGGGATCGATCCCGACGAGGTCTACGTGACCAACGCCGTCAAGCACTTCAAGTTCACCGTGCCCGAGCGCGGCAAGCGGCGCATCCACAAGCAGCCGACCCTGCGCGAGGTCTCCGCATGCCGACCCTGGCTGACCGCCGAGCTCGAACTGCTCTCCCCGGACATCGTGGTGGCCCTCGGCGCCACCGCCCCAAGGCCCTGATGGGACCGGAGTTCCGGGTCACCCGGCAGCACGGGAAGCTGCTGACGCCCGGAGCGCCGCTCGACGGCGCGCACGTCCTCGCCACCGTGCACCCGTCGGCGGTGCTGCGCGCCGGCGAGGACCGGGAGGCGATGTTCGAAGGGCTGGTGGCCGACTTGCGGATCGTGGCGGGCAGCCTCATGTGATGCGCGCGGTGCGCCAGGCTCTTCCCTTTGACTGCCCAGAAGCCGTCGGCGCCTTACCGGCGGGGCTCCGGCCCGATGCGTCCGCCGCGCAGAAAGTCAGCATGAATCTGCTGACGATCGGTCCTTCGAAGCCGGCGAATGCCGTGTGCGTCGACGGTGGCTGGTGTCGCACCAGGGAAAATTCCGGCTGCGGCGGCATGCGCAGACCGCGACGACGAAGCGGTCGGATTGCACGATCCGGCCGTCACTGAGCACGACCTCGACGGGGCCCTCAATGAGGATCGGGCCATCCTCAGTGATCGTCACACGAGTTGAGCCGGACTCACCCCTGGTGTTCACCACGGATCACCACCAGTTCCTCCTTTTGCGCGCCGGGCGCTATCAGCCCCTGCTCCTCCAGCCAGCGGGCACGGCGCCGCAGTACCGGCCCGAATGGGATGCACCGCCGTTCGGAGACGGCCGCACGGAGCCCGGCACGGCGCAACCGGCTCAGGGTGTCCTCGACGCCGCACAGCCCCGAATGCACCAGGAGCAAGACGCCGCCCGGGGCCAGCAGGGACGGGGCGTCGACGCAGATCCGGTCGAGCAGCGCACGACCGTCACGGCCGGCGTCCCAGGCAACGGCGCGACCACGTCGTGGCAGGCAGGCCAGCGGCGACGGAACGTACGGCGGGTTGGCCATGATCAGATCGAAGCTGCAGCCGATGACCGGCCTGGTGAGGTCGCCCCGCAGGACCCGGACGCGCACGCCGTTGATTCTGGCGTTGAACCACGTCGTGCAGACCGCGCGCAGAGCGGCGTCGACCGCCGTCACGTGCGTACCTCTGCGCTCCGCCGCCGTCATGGCGAGCGCACCGGAACCGGTCCCGAGATCGAGGACGTTGGCACAGTCCGGTAGCGGTTCGCGCTCCACAGCGCCCCTCAGGAGAAAAGTGTCGTCCTGAGGTCGGTAGACCCCTGGCAGGCGCAAAAGCCGCATGTGTGGATCGATACCCGGACGTCGCCGGTCAAACGTGCGCTCGGCTCGGGCGCGGTCAGCGCCACACCGGACTGCTGTCGAGGGAAGCCAGCATGTTTCGGGGGTCCTGGTACACGGCAGCCGCTCCCGCCTCCTCGAGTTCCGCCCGTCCGATGCCGCCGGAGAGCAGCGCGACACAGGGCACCCCCGCCTTGCCGGCTGCTTCGATGTCCCAGACCGTGTCGCCCACGAACACCGCCCGGCCGGCCGGGACACCCGCCCGCTCCAGTGCCTGCGTCACCAGGTCGGGAGCCGGTTTGCTCGCGGCAACGTCGTCCTTGCTGGTCGCGTCGGCGATGACGTCATCGGCGTCGAGCGCGGTCCGCATGACCGCGAGCTCGTTGCTGTCGGCCGATGTGGCCAGCACGACCCGGAAGCCCCTGGCCGCGACCGCGCGCAGCAGGTCCGCTGCGCCGTCCAGCGGAGCGAGCGACGGACCGTAGGCGCCGTACAGGGCCTTGTGGGCGCCGCTGATCGCGTCGTCGCCCCGGCGGTCGCATGCCTCTCCCAGCAGCCGATCCAGCAGATGGTCGGAGCCCATGCCGATGGCGTGGTGGATGTCAGCCATCGACACGACGTGTCCGGCTTGCCGGAACGCCTCCCACCACGACACGGCGTGAAGGTAATTCGTGTCCACCAAAGTGCCGTCCATGTCGAACAGGGCGGCACGCTCAGCCTGGTCGCTCATGCGGGGCTCCCTCCCGCTGGATGAAAGGTTCACGCACGGCGACTACCCTCCGCCCATTCGGATAGACGTGTACCCAAGCCTGGAGGGGAGGCGCAAGATGGCCACGGTCTCCGGCATCAGGGGTGAATCCGCGGTCCCATCGGCGCGCGGACCGCTTTCCGCACTGGTCACGGACGCGCTGACCAGCGGACCGCCCCCGCGCCCGCTCCCCGCCCCGGACACAGAATGCGAACAGGCCGATCCATACGGCGACGATCTGCAACTGGCCTTGCATGTGTGCTACGAGCTGCACTACAGGGGGCTCGCCGGAGTCGACCCCCTCTGGGAGTGGGATCCGGACCTCCTGCGGTTTCGCGCGGTCCTGGAGGCGGCCTTCGAGAGCGCCCTTCGCGCCGATACCAGGGGAGCCGGCCGTGCCGCGGACCTCGAAGCGGAACTGGACACCATGCTCGTTGAACCCCTCGTCGACACCAGCGTCGGGCACTACCTGCGTGACCATGCGGATTGGGGCCAGCTGCGCGAGTATTTCGTCCATCGCTCGGTGTACCAGCTCAAAGAGGCGGACCCGCAGGCCTGGGTGATCCCGCGACTGGCCGGCCGCGCCAAGGCCGCGCTGGTCGCCGTCGAGTTCGACGAGTTCGGAGCGGGACGTGCCGAATGTGTGCACGCACAGCTGTTCGCGGACCTGATGCGGGACGCGGGGCTCGATCCGGTCTACGGGCGCTATGTGGACAGCGTGCCCGCAGTCACGTTGGCCACCGTGAACGTGATATCGCATCTGGGCCTGCACCGCCGCCTGCGCGGCGCGCTCGTCGGCCACTTTGCCGCGGGAGAGATCACCACCGCTCCCAGCGCACGCCGCTTGGTGCAGGCCATCGACCGCTTGGGCGGTGGCGCGGCGTGCCGGCACTTCTACGCCGAGCACATCGATGCGGACGCGGTCCACGAGCAGGTCATGCGGCGCGACGTCTTGGGTGACCTCGTCGCACGTGAACCTGCGCTCGCACCTGATGTCGTGTTCGGGGTGCGCGCCGCCTCGCTGCTGGAGGAACGCCTTGAGACCCACTTGCTCGACGCATGGCGCAGCGGACGTTCGTCGCTGCGCCTACCCCTGTCCGGTCCGTCCCGGACTGCAGAGAAAGACGTCCTGCCATGAGACTGACGACACTGGCCGCTACGCCGCAAAGCAAGACCAAGGGCAACGTGCTGACGAACGCTCTGGAGGCCCTTGAAGGGCAGGACTGGCTGGATGGTCCGGCCGCAGCGGTCCGTAAGGCCGTGCGGGCCCTGCCGCTGGGGAGAGCAAGAGACGCGCTGCACGGTGTGTGGCTCGGACACCCGCTCCACCCGGTGCTGGTGCAACTGCCCATGGGCGCCTGGACCTGCGCCGGCATTCTCGATCTGATCCCCGGACAGGGAAGGCCCGCCCGTCTGCTCGTGTCGGTCGGCCTCGCCTCGGCGGTGCCCGCGGCCGTAGCCGGTTGGGTGGACTGGTCGGAGCAGCGCCCGCGGCAAGCCCGCGTCGGTCTGATCCACGCGGCAGCCAACATCACAGCCGTCACGGCGTACGCCGGTTCACTGGCGGCAAGGTTCAGGGGCCGACCCGTGCTGGGCAGAGCTCTGGGCTTCGGTGGCATGACCGTCGCCACGGTGGGCGGTTTGCTCGGCGGCCACCTCGCGTACCGGCAGGGCGCGGGGGTCAATCACGCGGAGGCAGTCCCCGTGCTGGTCGAACCCGGCTGGCACCGCATCGGGATACCGCAAGATTTCCCGGTCGGCGAGCCGGTACGCCGCATGGCCGACGAGGTAGCGGTCGTCGTGATCCACGATGACGACGGGCGCCTCTACGCCTTGGCCGACCGCTGCAGCCACATGGACGGCCCCCTGCACGAAGGCAAGGTCCTCGAAGGCTGCATCGAGTGCCCTTGGCACGGCAGCCAGTTCCGGATCTCGGACGGGGAGAACGTCACGGGTCCCGCCATCGCGCCACAGCCGCGCTTCGACTGCCGTATCTCCCCTGAAGGCCACGTCGAGGTCCGCATCGCCCGAGCCTGAGCAGGCCACGCCGCTACCCCTCGGGTGGGCGAGATGTGGGACGAGTTGCGGCTGACGGTCCCCATCTGAGGCGGGCCGCCTCTCCTCGAAAAGCAGTCAGGCGGGGAGACCTCGGCCCGCCCCCACGCATCGGCACGTCAACCGATCGTGAGACGTGCCGATGCGTGCGGGGAGGGGGGCTCCAGGAGAACGTCACACTGCCCTGGGCCGTGTCGGCCCTATCCGACTGTGCGCGCCAACCGATGGGGCGGACGACGGACCGCCCCATCGAGTGGCCAGCGGCTTTGCGTCTCAGGGACGCATCAGCACCTTGATGGCGCCGTCGGCCTTCTTCTGGAACATCTCGTAGGCCTGTGCCGCCTGCTCCAGTGGCATGTGGTGGGTGGCGAAGGAATCTACGCCCAGGGGGTCGTCGTCGTTGAGCAGCGGCAGGATCTCGTCGCTCCAGCGGTGGACGTTGGCCTGTCCCATCCGCAGCTGGATCTGCTTGTCGAACATGGTCATCATCGGCATGGGGTCGCTCATGCCGCCGTACACGCCGCTCACCGATATGGTGCCGCCGCGTCGGACCATGTCGATGGCCAGGTGGAGCGCGCCGAGGCGGTCGACGCCCGCGTACTCCATCAGCTTGGCGGCCCATGGCCGCGGCAGGAGGCCGGCCGCCTGCTGGGCCGCCTTGCCGAGGGGGCTGCCGTGGGCCTCGGTGCCGACGGCGTCGATCACGGCGTCCGGGCCGCGGCCGTCCGTGGCGTCCTTGACGGCGCTGACCAGCTCCTCCGCGTCGTCGAAGGCGTCCAGGTCGTACGTGTCGGTCCCGTATTGCCGTGCCCGTGCCAGCCGCTCGGGCACGTGGTCGATGCCGATCACGCGGCCTGCTCCCAGGTGGCGTGCCACCCGGCAGCTCATCGCGCCGATCGGCCCGAGACCGAGCACGGCGACGGACCCGCCGGACGGCACCGCGGCGTACTTCACCGCCTGCCAGGCCGTGGGCAGGACGTCCGAGAGGTAGACGAAGCGGTCGTCGGGCGGCCCCTCGGGGACCTTGATCGGCCCGAACTGGGCCTGCGGCACCCGCAGGTACTCGGCCTGGGCGCCGGGGACCCTGCCGTACAGCTTGGTGTAGCCGAACAGCGCCGCTCCGGAGCCGAACTCGGTGACCTGCGTGGTCTCGCACTGGGTGGGCAGCCCTTCCCGGCACATGTAGCAGGTGCCGCACGAGATCTGGAACGGCACCACGACCCGGTCACCGGGAGCGACATTGGTGAGGTCGGCGCCCACCTCCTCCACGATGCCCATGGGCTCGTGGCCGAGGATGTCCCCGGGTGTCATGTAGGGCGCCAGGACTTCGTACAGGTGCAGGTCGGAGCCGCACAGTCCGGTCGAGGTGATCCGGATGACGGCATCCGTCGGCTTCTCGATCCGCGGGTCGGGCACCGTTTCGACCCTCACGTCACGCTTTCCCTGCCACACGGTCGCGCGCATGGTCGATCACTCCTCTCGGACGTGGACGTCCGTCGGGGCAGGAGGATCGCGTACCCGAGGGACGGCGCCCGAACCTCGTACCGGCCGTCGCACTGGGGACGTTAGGGAACGCCGCATTCGGGCAGCCGCTTTCTGGGGTGGCACGTCGGCGAGCAGGCGTGCGCGCCCTGCACCTGGCGGACGCGCAGGCCGAGCGGCCCGAACCTTCACAGGGCACTGCAGCGAGTGCTGTCGGCGGCCGCGGCGAGTGCCACGCGGTGGGCGTGGAGGGCCTGGCGGTTCCGCGAGGCCTAAGGCGCCGCTGACAGCGAACAACACACGACAGAGGAAGGGAAACCCCGTGTCGATCAAGGTCTCGGACTTCGTCCTGCGGCGCCTGCGGGAATGGGATGTGGAGCACGTCTTCGCCTATCCCGGCGACGGCATCAACGGGCTGCTCGCCGCCTGGGGACGGGCGGACAACAAGCCGGTCTTCGTGCAGGCGCGGCACGAGGAGATGGCCGCCTTCCAGGCGGTGGGCTACGCCAAGTTCTCCGGGCGGGTGGGAGTGTGCGCTGCCACCTCCGGTCCCGGCGCCATCCACCTGCTCAACGGGCTCTACGACGCGAAGCTCGACCATGTGCCGGTGGTGGCGATCGTGGGCCAGACCAACCGCAGCGCGATGGGCGGCTCGTACCAGCAGGAAGTCGATCTGCTGAGCCTCTATAAGGACGTCGCGTCCGAGTACGTCGAGATGGTGACCGTCCCCGAGCAACTGCCCAATGTCATCGACCGGGCCATGCGCACGGCCCAGGCCAAGCGAACGGTCACCGCGGTGATCATTCCGGCGGACGTCCAGGAACTCGACTACTCCGAGCCCGAACACGCCTTCAAGATGGTGCCCTCCAGCCTCGGCATGTCCTCCTCGGCACCCGTGCCCGACGACGCGGACCTGGCACGGGCCGCGGAGGTGCTCAACGCGGGCGAGAAGGTCGCCGTCCTCGTGGGCCAGGGTGCGCGAGGCGCGCGGGCCGAGGTGGAGCAGCTGGCCGACACCCTGGGCGCGGGCGTGGCCAAGGCGCTGCTCGGCAAGGATGCCTTGTCCGACGAACTGCCGTACGTGACCGGCGCCATCGGCCTGCTGGGGACCCGGCCGAGCTACGAGCTGATGCAGGGATGCGACACCCTGCTCGTCATCGGCTCCAGCTTCCCCTACACCCAGTTCCTGCCGGAGTTCGGCAAGGCCCGCGCAGTGCAGATCGACATCGACCCGTTCATGGTCGGGCTGCGCTACCCCTTCGAGGTCAACCTCGTGGGCGACGCGCGGCGCACCCTGGCGCGGTTGCTCCCGATGCTGGAGCGCAAGGAGCACGGCAGTTGGCGCCGGAAGGTCGAGAAGGACACGGCCCGCTGGTGGGAGGTCATGCAGCGGCGGGCGGCCGTCGAGGCCGATCCGATCAACCCCGAGCACGTCGTGCACGCCCTGGACGCTGTGCTGCCCGACGACGTGATCCTGGCGGCCGACTCCGGCTCCGCGGCCAACTGGTACGCCCGCCACCTGCGGATGCGCGCGGACATGCGCGGCTCGCTGTCGGGCGCCCTGGCCACGATGGGGCCGGGAGTCCCCTATGTGATCGGCGCCAAGTTCGCCCACCCGGAACGGCCCGCGGTCGCCCTCGTCGGTGACGGCGCGATGCAGATGAACGGGATGGCCGAACTGATCACGGCAGCGAAGTACTACGAGGGGTGGTCCGACCCGCGCATGGTCGTGGCCGTCCTGAACAACGGCGACCTCAACCAGGTCACGTGGGAGATGCGCGCCATGACCGGCGCACCGCAGTTCCTGCCCTCGCAGTCACTGCCCGACGTACGGTACGCGGACTTCGCGCGCTCCATCGGCCTGGACGGACTGCGGGTGGAGAAGCCCGCGGACGTCGAGGACGCCTGGCGGCGGGCGCTGGCCGTGGACCGTCCGTTCGTCCTGGACTTCCGTACCGACCCCGCCGTGCCCCCGATCCCGCCGCACGCCACGCTGGACCAGATCGCGGCCGCGGCCGCGTCCGTGCTGAAGGGCGACTCCGACCGGGCCGCCATGGTCCGGCAGGGCCTCAAGGCGAAGGTGCAGGAGATGCTGCCCGACCGGAAGCGGCACGAGCCCGGGGACCGGGAGGGATGACGACCCCTTCCGCCGCTGCGGGGCCGTGAGATGCCCGCACCGCGTGGCGTGGGTCTCAGGCCTGGCTGAGCGTGGCGGGTCTGGCCCACGCCTTCGGCATCGATCTGTCCGGCCACTGCGCCCCACACCTCCACGCCCACGCGGCGGCATGTGCGTATCGAGGAGTTGTTCTTCCACGGCACCCTCGACCCGGCTGCCGGCGCGATCACCCGGTGGCATGAGGGGCGGGGCCGAGGCCGGGAGCAGCCTGCCGTCAGGAGTTGGCGTCGCTCCGGCTCAGGCTTGTGCCTGGGCGACCTCGTCGACGACCTGGCGGTCGAGTGCCGCACGGACCAGGGCGGCCGCGAAGGCCGCGTGGGCCTTCCGCGGCACCAGGGCGGCCAGTTCCTTCGGCTGGTCGGGCAGGCCGAGTCGGCGTGCGCCCTCGACCGCCTTGCGGTCGAACAGGGGGCCTGCCTCGGGCCAGACCGCCTGCACCTCGCGGAGGAAGATGTCCACGCCGACCGGGCCGAGCCCCGGGATCCGGCGCAGGGCCCTGCGCAGTTCGTCGGGGTCCTCGGCCGCCTCGTCGCGCAGACGCCGCAGGTCGCCGCCGTAGCGGTCGAGCAGGAGCCGCGCCCCGTCGCCGAGTTGTGTCGCGGTGCGCTCGTCATAGCGGCGGTAGTGGCCCTTGCCGAGGGCGTCCACGCGCTGCTGCCAGGTCGCCTCCGACATCCGGCGCGGGTTCCGCATGCCGGCCGCGAAGAGTTCGTGCGCGGCGGCGGTGGCGACGGACGCCTTGATCCTGGCGCTGAGCAGGCAGGCCGCGACCAGTGCCTGGTACAGCGGTTGCGGCGTGTTCTTCATCGTGATGCCGGCGTCCTCGGCGTAGGTGCGGCCCTCGGCTTTGAGGAGAGCCTCGGCCGTCGCGCGGTCCTGCGCCTTGTCGCGGTGGGTGGTCCCGGCTGCCATCGGTGATCACCTTCTTGCCATAGGCGGATGGGATCTCTTGCCTGCCGCGCCGTGGGCGGGAGGTGAGCGCTCGGACACGACGCCCAGCAACGCCCGCAGCGCGGACGGGCTCTCTCGGTCCACACTGCTACCCGGACCCGCGGTACCCATACCTGGGCGTCCTGAGACAGCGTCCCGCCCACGTTGCAGGGCAGCTGCAACCACTGTGGTCTGGTCTCTCGCAGTGCCTTTAAGGGGCCGATTTATGGGCATGACCCCGAGAGGAGATGAGACAAATGGGTGAAAATGGATACGAGACCTCGCGAACAGCTGTGGCCGAGGCTATGACGCATCCGCTGGACACCATGAAGGCGACGGCGCAGCACGTACCCGGCGCCCCCGCCGTCAAAGGCGTCGTTGACGGAATGCTCGACTCCGTAGGGGCCGTGTCGCCACGAACACGGCGCGTTATGGCATACACCGGCGCTGGGCTCCTGGGCGCCGCCGGGATCGTCGAGTGGCCGCTGGCCGCCGCCGGAGCAGCCGCGGTGTGGCTGACGCAGCCGCGTCCGGGCGCGATGACGAAGGGCATCAGCCGGGAAAGCGCCGGGCCCGTGCCCGCGGACGGCGAAGGCGTGGACCCGTTGCCCGAGCCCATAGGCGGGGCCAGCAAGGCGAAGATCAAGGCCAAGGACGCCGGCAAGAAGCACCGGGCGATGTGAGCCCGGCGATGGCGAGGGACCTGGTGGGTGGGCTGCCCCGCACCGCGATTCGGCTCGTCACGGCAGCGGCCGGTCGAGCGGCGACGGCAACCGGAACGGGGATACGCGCAGGGCGGGCAGTGGCGGGGGCGCTGCGTCCCAGGCCGTCCTGCTGGAGCAGCGGACACCATCTGCACTTGGCCTTGCGGGTGCCGTCCGGGGCTGGGACGGAGCGAACAGATCTCGAAGCGGCCGCGAGCCGGGTCGCCGAGGCTCTTGCGGAGCATGCAGACGTCCTGACGGCGTACTGGGACGGCGGATTCGGCCGGCTCGTCGTGACCCTCACCGAGGACGCCGTCACGGAGACCGTGGAAGAACGGGCCGCGGGTCTGGCGGAGAGGCACGGTCTGGAGCCGGCCGCCGAATCCACAATGCCCGACCCGCATCCCGCCTGGAGCGGTCGCCCGAGGACGCAGGCCATCGCGCTCGCTTGCGACGTGGCGGGGCTCGCGACTGCCGTGACCGGCCGGGCCCTGCGCATACCCGGCTCCCCCCGGCTGATCACGGCCGCTGTGACCGCAGTCCGCGAACACCCCCGCATCCGAGCCACGTTGGAACGACGCCTGGGTGACACGACCACCGAACTGATCATCGCCGCCTCGTACGCAGCAGCTCACGGTTTCGGGCAGTCCCCGACCGCGCTCTGCCTGGATGCGGCCTTGCGCAGTAGCCAACTGCTCGAGGCGGCGGCCCGGGCCGCGCACTTCGGCGCGCTCCACGACAGCCTTCTGGCCCCTGGCAGAAGCAGCGTGCGCGTACCCGAAAGCACCCGGCCGGCTCTGCGAGTCCGGCCCGGCGAGGCATACGCGGACCGGGCCATGACGGGCGCACTCGCAGGCGCCGCGGGCACTTTCGTGTTCACCCGCGACATCGGCGAGGCCGCCGAGGCGGTCCTGGCCGGCTCACCGCGAGCGGCCCGTTACGGCCCCACCGCGTTCATCGCGGCACTTGGCACCCGGCTCGCCCGCCAGGACGTCTTCATCCGGCACATGGAACGCGTGTGTCAGCTCGACGAGGTCGACGCGATCGTCCTGCACTCCTCGGTCCTCAACAGCGACCGCAGGACCGTGCTGGAGGTCCACCCCAGCGCCGACGACTGGAGCGAAGCGCAACTGTGGCAAGCCGCCGCGGCCACGCTTTCCCAGCAGGACGGCGACAGCGAGGCCGACAGGGACGGCGCCGTCGGGTTGCGTCCCGTGCCCGACAGCAAGGACGACGACTCCGCCACCCACATGATGATCGCCTCCGTCGACAGCAGAGACGTCGGTACGGTCCTGGTCGGCTGGGAAGTCGAACCGCGAGCGGAGTCCGTGCTGGACGCAGCGCGCGGTGCGGGCCTGCACGTGGTGGTCACCAATGACGGGTCCCTCGACGAGTTCGGCAGCCTCGCCGATGAACTGGTGTCCGACGAGCAGCCGTTGGAGGAGACGCTCCATCACCTCCACGCGGCGGGACGACTCGTCGTCGCTGTCGCGCGCGTCCCCGCCGCCGGCAGCCACGACGCCCTGGTGCGAGGCCTGCTTGCCGCCGACCTTGCCGTCGCCGTCACGGACGACGATTCCGCGGTGGCATGGGACGCGGACGTATTCGTGCTGAACGGCCTCGATGGACTCTGGCGGCTGCTGGCCGCCGTACCTGCCGCCGGGAGAATGGCACGTCACGCCAGAACACTGGCCGAGGCAGGCGCAGCGCTCTCCGAACTACTGGTGATCACCAGGGGCTCCCGGGGCCGGCGCGGCAGGCTGCGGGCCGGACTGCGGCTCAGCCCCGTCAACGTCGCGGCCGCGGCGGCGATGGTGCTCGGCTGGTACAGCGCTGTGAAGGCGACCGGACTTCCGGTGCCTCATCCACGGCCCCGCGTGCCGTGGCACGCCCTCGATCCACGGGACGTCCTCGCACGTGCCAAGGAGTTCGGGCACCGCGAGGCGGCAGAAGCGGAACGCACGACCACCGCCGCGCGCCGGGTCGCGGAGGGCGCTGCCCAGGTACCGGTGCTCGCACCGGCGCGGCTGATACTGCGGCTTCTCCTTGCCGTACGCGCAGAGCTCGACGACCCGCTGACCCCCGTGCTTGCCGTCGGCGCGACCGCCTCCGCCCTGCTGGGCTCCGCGGTCGACGCCCTGCTCGTCACCGGCGCTGTAGGCATGAACGCGCTCGCCGGAGGAGTGCAGCGGTTGCGCGCGGAACTCGCCCTGGAGAACCTGGCGATGAGCCAGCGTCAAAAGGCCCGCCGTGTCGACGACGCGGGCACCGACGCGACGAGCACCGTGGAAGCCGGCCGGCTCCACCCCGGTGAGGTCGTCGATCTGCAGACCGGGGACGTGGTGCCCGCCGACGCGCGAGTACTGGAGACGGACGACCTCGAAGTCGATGAGTCGTCCCTCACCGGCGAGTCGCTGCCGACGCTCAAGCAGGTCGACGCGACCCCGGGCGCGCCAGTGCCGGACCGCCGCTCCATGGTCTTCGAGGGAGCCACCGTTGTGGCAGGGCACGGACGTGCCGTCGTGGTGAACACCGGTGAGGACACCGAGGCCGGACGAGCCGCACACCTCGCCTCACGAACCCCTCCCGCGGCCGGAGTCCAGGCGAGGCTGCGCGAACTGACCGGTCACGTCATGCCGTTGACGCTCGCAGGGGGCGCGGCGGTCACGGCGGTGTCCCTGCTCCGCGGCACCCCCGTACGCGAGGCCGTGCGTGGCGGGCTGACCGTGGCGGTGGCGGCCGTGCCGGAGGGACTGCCGCTGACGGCCACCGTCGCCCAGCTCGCGGCCGCCCGCCGGCTCACGGACCACGGCATGCTCGCCCGTACACCGCGCACCCTCGAAGCGCTGGGACGCATGGACACCCTGTGCTTCGACAAGACCGGCACCTTGACGGAGAACAAGCTTCGCGTCGTACGGGTCGCGGCGGACGGGGACGTCCACCCCCCTGACGCCGCTGACGCCGCCGGAGTCCTGCGAACCGCCGTGCGTACCTGCCCGCGCGACACGGACGATCGTGGACGGCACGCCCACGCCACCGACGCGGCGATCATCGAGGCCGCACCCGATGACCCCCAGTGGTCACCCGAGGATGCCTTGCCGTTCGAGGCCAGCCGCGGCTACGCCTCGGCGACGGGCGAGGAATCCGACGGCACTCGGCTCCTGGTCGTCAAGGGCGCTCCTGAGGTCGTCCTGCCCGCATGCCGGGGCGACGAGACGGCAGCGACCGAGACGGCGCGGACACTGGCCTCGCAAGGCCTGCGCGTCCTGGCCGTCGCCGTGCGCCGCCTCGACGACGACGTGCCGACGGATGTCCTGGACCGGCCGTTGGACGAGTCAGGGCTCGATGTCGTCGGTTTCATCGCCCTCGCCGACACACCGCGCGATGACGCTGCCGCGCTCGTCAGCGGCCTCCAATCGGCAGGCGTACGGCCGGTAATGCTCACCGGCGACCACCCCGAGACCGCCCGCGCGGTCGCCGTGGAACTCGGCTGGCCCGAGGACGTGAGCGTGGTGACCGGCGACGACCTGGCGTCACTCGACCGCGGCAAGCGCGCAGAACACGTCCGTGACTGCGGCGTGGTGGCCCGCGTCGCACCGGAGCAGAAACTGCACGTGATCGAGGCGCTCCGGGAAGCCGGGCGAGTCGTCGGCATGGTCGGGGACGGCTCGAACGACGCTGCCGCGATCCGGGCGGCCGACATCGGAGTCGGTATCGGCGCGCACGGCTCGGCCGCCGCACGCAACGCGGCCGATCTCGTGATCGTCGACGACGCGCTCGCTGTGCTGCTCGAAGCCGTTGCGGAAGGGCGCGCCCTGTGGCACAGCGTCGCCGACGCGATCAGCGTGCTCATCGGCGGAAACGCCGGGGAGATCGGCTTCTCCCTGTTCGGCACCCTGCTCGGCGGCGACTCTCCCCTGTCCACCCGGCAGCTCCTGCTGGTCAACCTGCTGACCGACATGTTCCCCGCCATGGCCGTCGCGGTCACCCCTCAGGAAGGCGACCGGGAACCCGGTGCGGCTCGCGTCGGCACGGCGCCGGTGGGGCTGGCCACCCTCGGCACGCCGTTGCTGCGCCAGATTCGGCGCCGAGGCATCGTCACCGCGCTCGGCGCCATCGCGGCCTGGCTGGCCGGCACCGTCACACCCGGTTCCCCTCGCCGAACCAGCACGATGGCCCTCTGCGGTGTCGTCGGCGCCCAGCTCACGCAAACCGCGACAGGACGACTGCACAGCCCCCTGGTCATGCTCACCGTCGTGGGCTCCGCGGCCGCACTCGTCGCCCTGGTGCAGACACCGGGCGTCAGCCAGTTCTTCGGCTGCACACCGCTGGGGCCGCTGGCCTGGGCCGGTGTCGCCTCGGCCATCGCCGTGGCGCTGGTCGGATCCCGAATCAGCTCGTCGGGCGCGTCACGTCCGGAGCAGCACGCGTAGCAGCCCCAACGGCACCTCGGCGCGTTCCGCCCTCCCCTGCGGCAGTTGCGCGGCACTTTCCAGGCGCGTGCGGCCATGCACGCCCGTCCGGCCGATGCCGCACGCGGCGACGTGGTCACACCGGCCGGACGAGCTCATCAACAGTAGGACGCGCTCGGCGGCCCGGCGCGTCGGCGGCGGCCCGGGCAGGGCTTCGCATGGAGCACAGGGCCCCGGGCAGGCGCCCAGGGTGCACACGGTGCCTACCTGACTTGAGTGCAGTCGGAATAGGGCCTGGGCCGCCTCGCGGCGACATCGTGGAGAACGCAGTGCTGAGGAGGAACCATGCCGGAAGACGACCTTCGCAAAGGCGAGAAAGTGTCGTGGAAGAGCCACGGGCACAAGGTGCCCGGAAAGGTCGAGAAGAAGATCACGGATCGCACGCGCGCTGCCGGACGGACTGTCGATGCCTCTGACGAGGAACCGCAGTACGAGGTGGAGAGCGAGAAGTCCGGGCGCTCCGCCGTGCACAAGCCGAGTGCCCTGCGCAAGGAGGACCGGTGATGGCCGGATCGGCCCGTGGGGGCGCGAAGCGCGACGACACTTTGGACGCGTTCGAGGAGGCGGTCAACATGACGCCGGCCGAGCTCGAGAAGTGGCTGGCCACCGACGAGTCGAGGGGCGTCGGCCAGAGCAGCGGCGGCGATGAGAGCGTCGGTCACGCCTCCGGGCGGCGCATCATCGACCTTCTGCGCACCAAGAAGGACGACCTTAGCGAGGACGACGTGACGCACATGCGCAAGGTCGTCGGCTACGTCCACCGTCACGCGAAGCAGCGGCCCAGCGGCGACGTGACGGAGACCCGGTGGCGCCACTCCTTGATGAACTGGCGCCACGACCCCCTGAAGTAGCGGGCACGCAGGAGGACAGCGGCGTCCTGCCACCGGCCGGAACCGGGTGGCAGGACGCCGCTGTCAGGAGCGGCCGCAGCGGTCAGGCAGCACCGGAGTTCGATGGGGCCGGGAACCGGTCCCAGACGCGGTGGGCACCCAGCAGCGCGGTGATCTCGCGCAGCACCGCCTCGCCGTCGGAGCCGGTGACGACGCCGACCGAGCCGACGGCGATCCCGGCGGCCTGCAGGGCGGCGTCCGCGCTGCCCCAGCCGCCGATCGGCTTGGCGTGCCGGTAGGCCTCCTGCAGCATCAGCACGACGCGGGGGTCGACAGGGGCGCTGACCGGGGACGGAGCCCCGGCTTTGGCGTCACGGCCGCCTTGGGCGTCGGCGGCCGGCCCGGGAGCTTCGGCCAGCAGCAGGGCGTCGAACTCCACGGAACGCGCCGTGGCGAAGGTGCGCTGCACGGTGACGGGATCGGAGCCCTCGCGCGTGAGGGCGCCACCAGTGGGCGCGACGATCAACGGGATCATGTCGGTGGCCAGCACCGAGCGACGGACGGCTTCCACCGCGCCCAGGTCGGACGCACCATCGGCGACGATCCCGATGACGCGACCGGCCGTCGGCCAGGTGCGGCCGACCTGCGACAGCGCGGGGCTGGGCTGTACGTCGGCGAGCGGTTCCCCGGCCTGCGGCGCGGGCAGACCCAGACCTTGTGCGACCTGCTGGCACAGGTAGGGATCGATGTGTGCGAGTGCCTTCAAGGTGCGCTCCCTGATGGCCTGCTCGTAGCACTTGCCGAGTTCGAAGGTGTAGGCGGCGATGGTGTGCTCGCGTTCGACGGCGCTCAGGCTCCGCCAGAACAACCGGGGTTGGCTGAAGTGGTCGTCGAACGAGGCCGGGGCCTCGCGCACCTTTGCGCTCGTCGCGATCGGCGTGGGGTGCTCGATGTAGGCCCGGTCCTCGGCTCCGGCGAAGAACGGGCAGCCACCGTCGAGGGAGTTGGGCTTGCAGGGAGCCGCACCGACGTGCACCGCATCCTGGTGGAAGCCGTCGCGCAGCATGTCGTTGACCGGGGCGTGCGGCCGGTTGACCGGGATCTGCGCGAAGTTCGGCCCGCCGAGCCGGGTGATCTGGGTGTCGAGGTAGGAGAAGAGACGTCCGGCCAGCAGCGGGTCGTCGGTGATGTCGACACCGGGCACCAAGTGGCCGACGTGGAAGGCGACCTGCTCGGTCTCGGCGAAGAAGTTCGTGGGGTTGGCGTTCAGGGTCAGCAGCCCGACCGGCTGCACCGGAGCCAGCTCCTCGGGGACGATCTTCGTCGGATCCAGCAGGTCGATCGCCTGGAAGGTCTGCTCCGGGGTGTCGGGGAAGGTCTGGATGCCCAGCTCCCACTGCGGGAAGGCACCCGCCTCGATGGCGTCGGCGAGGTCGCGGCGGTGGAAGTCGGGGTCCATGCCGCTGATCATCTGTGCCTCCTCCCAGACCAGGGAGTGCACGCCGGCCTTCGGCTTCCAGTGGAATTTCACCAGCGTCGTGCCGCCTGCGCCGTTGACCAGGCGGAAGGTGTGGACGCCGAAGCCCTCCATGGTGCGGAACGACCGCGGGATGCCGCGGTCGGACATGTTCCACAGGGTGTGGTGAGTGGCTTCGGTGTGCAGGGATACGAAGTCCCAGAAGGTGTCGTGGGCGCTCTGGGCTTGCGGGATCTCCCGGTCCGGATGCGGTTTGCTGGCGTGGATGACGTCGGGGAACTTGATCGCGTCCTGGATGAAGAACACCGGGATGTTGTTGCCGACCAGGTCGAAGACGCCCTCCGACGTGTAGAACTTGGTGGCGAATCCCCGGGTGTCGCGCACGGTGTCGGCCGAGCCGCGCGAGCCCAGGACGGTGGAGAACCGCACGAACACGGGCGTGTCGACATCCTTGGCGAGGAAGGCCGCCTTGCACACCTCGGCCGCCGTGCCGTAGCCGCGGAAGACCCCGTGCGCGGCGGCGCCCCGGGCGTGCACCACCCGCTCCGGGATGCGCTCGTGGTCGAAGTGCATGACCTTCTCGCGCAGGTGGTGGTCCTGGAGCAGCACCGGGCCGCGCGGTCCGGCCTTGAGCGAGTGGTCGCTGTCCGGCAGACGGGCGCCCTGCGCGTTCGTGAGGAACGGCCCGTCCTGGGCCCTCACCGTCCTGGAGGGTCCGTCCGGGCGCCCCGTCGCGCTGAGCGGTGTCGGAACGGCCTGGTCGGGCTTGGCCGGCAGCGGATCGTGAGGGGTGACCGGTTCTTCCACCGTGGGGGGCATGCTCGCCGGAACCCCCGGGATCTCCGCGCGCCCCGCAGGGGTGAGCTCGGCGGCCACCTCCGTCACCTTGTCGACGATCTTCTTCACAGGGCCCGGCTCATTGGCCATGGCATGTCTCCAGCTTCGTCTTCGTGCGACTCCGCCGCCTCCGGGTAACCGGTGTCCCTTTCACACAAACAGGGGCCCAGGCGATGTCCGCCGTTCGCGGCGGGATGTCACCCCAGGTGCCGGGCACTGGCACGGCACCCCGGCGAACGAAGCAGCAGCGGCGGCGGGCCGCGCTCGACGCCCCGACCGTCTTCCCACACGCAAAGCGGCGAGCAGATGCAGCGCTGACCGGTCTCGCGTGTGATGGAGGGGAGGGGGCCGGTGTCTCAGATCGGCAGGACGGGATGGGTGTCTCGGACAGCAATTCGGCCATGGACAGGCTGCTGGACGCACTTCACCGCACGGAACCGGAGCGGCTGGTTCGCGTAGTTATGGAGCATTACGCGAATCTGGGAGTGGACAACGCCACGATCTACGTGGCCGATCTGCAGCAGAACGTCCTCGTGGAACTGGCCGACGAAGCACCCACCGTCCAGCCGCAGCAACTGCCGATCGATGCCAGCCTGGCCGGATGGGCCTACCGGTCGGAATCCCTGCGCATCCAGCCGGGCGAGCGGGACAACGTAGTGCTGTTCGTGCCGATCATCGACGGGGTCGAGCGGCTCGGAGTCCTGTGTGTGGAGACCAGCGCGTTGAATGCCGCAATGATCCGGCGCTGCCAGTCCCTGGCCGCCCTGCTGGCGCTTGCGCTGGTCACCAAGGGCACCTACAGCGACCGCCTGGCCTGCGCTCAGCGCGTGGAGCCGATGCGGATCGCCGCGGAGATGGTGTGGGCTTTCCTGCCGCCACGCACCATCGGGACCCCGCTGGTCACCTCCACCGCTGTAGTGGAGCCGGCCTATGAAGTAGGCGGCGACGCCTTCGACCATTCCATGGGGGGCGACGTTCTTCACGCCGCGATCGTGGACGCCATGGGCCACGACCTGGCGGCCGGGCTGATGTCCTCGGTGGTTCTGGCCATCTGCCGCAACGCCCGTCGCACCGGCGCCGACCTTCCGGAGATCGTCAGCACCATCGACGAACACCTGCAGCAGCAGTTCCCCGACCGTTTCGCTACCGGCATCTTCCTCCACCTGGAGCTGACCACGGGACACCTGCGGTGGGTCAACTGCGGTCATCCCGCGCCGTACCTGCTGCGCGACCAAGCCCTCGTGCCGGGCGCGTTCGACCGTGAAGCGGACCTGCCCTTGGGAATGGGCCTCGGCACCGCATCAGAGCGGCGGGTGCATGAGGTGCGGTTGGAGCCGGACGACCGTGTCCTGCTGTACACCGACGGCGTGACCGAGGCTCGGCTGACTGGGAACGCCTTCGGCGAGGAACGCTTCATCGACTACATCAATCGCGCGGCCTCAGCCGGGGAGCCCGCCCCTGAAGTCCTGAGGCGCCTGGCCCACGCCATCCTCAGCTCGCAGAGCGGGCACCTGAGCGACGACGCGACCATCGTGCTCTTCGAATGGCACCCCCTTCGCGAGGTCCAACGACGCTGACCTCCACCGTGGGGATGCGGGCGTCGCCCCTTGGCGTTTCCTCCCCCGAGGCGGGGGCAGCCGCTGCTCATGGACCATTCGCGCGCGCCGGTCCTGGAGGCGCTGAACGCCTACCACGCGACCGGACAGACACCGTTCACCCCACCAGGTCACAAACAAGGCCGTGGCACCGATGCCCGCGTTCTGGAAGCACTGGGCGAGGCCGTGTTCCGCTCCGACATCCTGGCCACCAGCGGCATGGACGACCGGACGTCCTCCGGCGGGGTCCTGGAAGAGGCACAGGAGCTCATGGCGGACGCCGTGGGGGCGGCTCACACCTTCTTCTCCACCTGCGGCAGCTCGCTGTCGGTGAAGTCGGCCATGCTCTCCGTCGCAGGCCCCCGTGAGCAGATCATCGTCGGACGGGACGCACACAAGTCCGTCGTCTCGGGACTGATCCTGTCCGGGCAGAAGCCCATCTGGGTGCGTCCGCAATGGGACCCGGACCTGCACCTGGCTCATCCGCCCTCTCCCCAGGCGTTCGCCGCCGCACTGCGCGAGCACCCTGACGCCAAGGGCGCCCTGGTCACCAGCCCCACCCCCTACGGGACCTGTGCGGACCTGCACGCCATCGCCGAAGAATGCCACCGGCTCGGGAAACCCCTGATCGTCGACGAGGCATGGGGGGCGCACCTTCCCTTCCACCCGCAGCTGCCGACCTGGGCCATGGACGCCGGAGCGGACGTGTGCGTCACCTCCGTCCACAAGATGGGATCGGCTCTGGAGCAGAGTTCGGTCTTCCACCTGCAGGGCGACCTGATCGACCCCGCCGTGCTCAAGGCCCGCGAGGACCTGCTGGGGACCACCAGCCCCTCCGTGCTGCTGTACGCGGCACTGGACGGATGGCGCCGCCAGATGGTGGAGCACGGCCACGCCCTGTACGACCGGGCTCTCGCCCTGGCCGACGCCCTACGGGGCCAAATCGAGCACCTCGACGGCTTCCACGTGCACGGCCGTGAGGATTTCTGCGGCCCCGACCGCGCCGCGGACATGGACCCGTTGCAGGTGATCATCGATATCTCGGCCATGGGGACCACCGGATACCGCGCCGCCGACTGGCTGCGAGCCCATCACGGGGTGAACCTGCACGTCAGCGACCACCGCAGGATCAGCGCTCAACTGACCCACGCGGACAGCGACGACAGTGCCAAGGTCCTCGTCGCCGCCTTAGCCGACCTCATGGAGCACGTGGCCGATCTGCGCCCCGCGGCTGCCGTGGACATCCCGGACCCGAAAGACCTCACCCTCGAGCAGGCATTGCTACCCCGGGACGCGTTCTTCGGCCCGACCGAGCAGGTCCCGATCGAGAGGGCCGAGGGAAGGATCACCGCCGAAATGCTCACCCCCTACCCGCCCGGCATCCCCGCGGCGCTCCCCGGCGAACGCCTCAACCGGCAGGTGCTGGACTACCTGCGCAGCGGCGTGGAGGCCGGAATGGTCGTCCCCGACGCCGCGGACCAGCAGGTGCACTCCATCCGGGTCGCAATCGACAAGTGACGAAGGAACCCCCTGATGACGCCTCGCAACGAGAATCCGGTTTCCCGCCACCCGCAGCCGGACTTCCCTGCGCAGGACCAGCCGCACCCAGGCTGGACCGGCCCGATGGACCCGCCCCCCGACCACGGCGAAGCCTCGTACCAGGGCAGCGGCCAGCTCGAAGGCAAAGCCGCGGTGATCACCGGCGGCGACTCCGGGATAGGACGGGCCGTGGCACTCGCCTTCGCCCGTGAAGGGGCGAACGTGCTCATCACCCACCTCCCGGAGGAGAAAGACGAGGCCGAAACCACCGTCGGACTTGTTGTCGAAGCCGGGCGCAAGGGCGTCGCCCTGACCTGCGACATCCGTGACGAAGAGCAGTGCCGCAAGGTGATCGACCTCGCCCTCGCACAGTTCGGACAGCTCGACATCCTGGTCAACAATGCCGCATACCAGATGTCCCAGCCCGACGGCATCGGCGCCATCACCACAGAGCAGTTCGACCACGTGCTCAAGACCAACCTGTACGGCATGTTCTGGTTGTCGAAGATGGCACTCGAGCACCTGCCCGCGGGCGGCTCCATCATCAACACAAGCTCGGTGCAGGCCTACAAGCCGAGCCCGCACCTGCTGGACTACGCGATGACGAAGGCCGCGATCGTCAATTTCACCCAGTCGCTGGCTCAGATGGTCGCGTCACAAGGAATCCGCGTGAACGCCGTGGCCCCAGGTCCGGTGTGGACACCGCTCATCCCCGCGACCCTCCCGGACACCACCGAATTCGGCAAGCAGTCGCCCCTCGGCCGTCCCGCACAACCGGCCGAGATGGCTCCGGCGTACGTCTTCCTCGCATCCCAACGCGCCGGCTACATCACCGCCGAGGTAGTCAACGCGACCGGCGGCACGCCCCTGCCGTAGGAGCAGCCGTGCAGCGCCGCCCACCGGGCGGCCCGACTGAGCCTGCACCGCCTGCGCCCGACCGAGGACTGGATGGGAAATGCGACCTCACCTGTGTGGTCATCCCAGAGCGCGCCCGCCGTCGAGGCGGGTCAGGCTGAGATCGGCAGGCTGGGATTCCTCCGAACGCCGGCCGCAGACAGGCCGCAGTTGCCTCACAGCGACAGGGCCGCTTGCGGCTATCGTCTCGTGATGCCCGCATGACGGCATCGGGCACATGCTGGTGGTGCGGCCCCACTCAGAACGAGATTCAGCCCTCGGAGCGGGGCCGCCCTCGTTGCTCTCGGCCGCCCCGGCATGCAGGGTTTATGTCTCTCGTGCGGCGTGGACATGGGGTGATCGACTCCGGTGACTCGTGCCTTCCGATACCAGGCACTTTTGTCGGAACCTCGCGTCTGACCAGGGCGATGAGGGCGGCTGGGATCCGGCCCCGCCGAGGGGGATACTGGCGCCCATGCGAATCGACTTCGATCCCGAGGCCATGGGCCGCAACCCGTTCTACAAGCTGCTGACCTCGGTGGTCGTGCCGCAGCCCATCGCATGGGTGTCGACCCTGAGCGAGGCGGGAACGGCGAATCTCGCCCCCCTGCGAAGTTCTGAGGAAAGCGGTAGCGGTCCAGTAGCACGTTAGCCCTGGTCAGAGGTCTGTGCAAGGTGGGAGTTTACGGGATTACGGAGGGCGGTTGGCTGCTTGGTCTGCAGCGTCAGCACCGGTCGCCGTACTACCAGCGCCACCACTTCGTCCCGCAGTTGCTTCGCCTGCGGCCGGCAGCGCCCGGCCTAAGGTCGGCGGTTGGTGCGGGCTCGGCTGCTCAGGCCGGGTGAGGGTCGGTGTAGCAGGCAGCGGCAGGCCCCTCCGGAGCGGCGTTGATGCGCCGCGACCCGCAGGCCGAGGAGGAATGGCCGTGGGTGTCGTCGAGGTAGAGGTGAACACCGACGATGTGGAGCTCAGTCCCCTCCGGCGCCTCGTCGTGCAGCCGCCGGGCCGAGGGCGGCGGACTGCCAGCGGAGGGACGCTCAGCCCACGTGCCGTCGGACGAGATCGGTGAGAGACCGGGCTCAGGTGCAGCCGCGCCAATGTGCTCGGGGTGGACCGCCATAGCACCAAACCCACTTGCAGATCCACGGTCTCCGGATCACCGCTCCAGCGGCCTCGAAGACCGACGGCATCCTCGAGCCAGAGACCCGTCCGCAGGGCCTGGCGGCAATCATCAGTAAGTTCCCGACCTGAAGCAGTCCATTAACAGCTTGGTCGGCGACTTCGGCCAACCTGTCCTGGCGGACCAGTGATCGACATCAGGCAATGGTCGCCGTTGGCGACCCCACGGTGGGTGCGAGGGCGACTCTCGCACCCACCGCGCTGGGAGATCATGTTAGCCGAGGGCTTTTTTGACGTCCCAGCCGCTGGTGATGACGATTGCGTCGGAGCCGGGTGTGGTGGGTGTGGCGATGTAGACGTGGACGCTGGTGTCTGCCAGGACGGCCCAGATGTCGGGGATGCCGTCGCCGTTGATATCGGGTGTGCCAGCGATCATGGGGACGCTGTCTTTGCTCCAGGCGATGCCGGGGTAGTTGGTGTCGACGCCGAGGAGGGAGGGGGTGCCGTTGGACAGGGACAGCAGGGTGGTGCCGCCGTGGCTGTCCTTGATGCCGTAGCGGACGCGGAGTTGTCCGGCTTGACGAACGCGGTAGACGAGGTCGAGGGCGCCGTCGTTGTTGTGGTCGCCGACGGAGACCAGGTCGCGATCGGGCCATGCGGTGGCGGTGTTCTGGAGGACGGCTTGGCTGAAGGCGCCGCCGGTGTAGCCGAGGAAGGCCCAGTACTGGTTGCCGGAGGTGGCGAACATGTCGGGCCGGCCGTCCTTGTCGATGTCGCCGACGGCGAGGATCTGGTCGTAGGCCCCGGGGGCGGGCACGGTCTCGCCATTGACAGCCTTGTCGGGGAGGAAGACCTCGGTGCGCTGGGTGATGTCGAAGCTGCCGTAGCCGTCGCCGGGGTAGATGAACAGGCCGGGGTCGGCCCCGTTGTCGGGGTTGTTGTCGTTGTCGGGCATGCGGGCGATCAGGTCGGTGATGCCGTCGGCCTTGAGGAAGTCGCCGTTGTGGGTGATCAGGGCGGGGTTTCCATCAGGGTCGGTCCAGTAGCCGTCCGCGAGAGTGGAGCGGGGCTTGTAGGCGGCGGGGATGGAGGCCTGGATGTCGCCGGTCTTGTCCGCTGCGTACAGGCGCAGGTTGCCGATCTGGTCGATGACGTACAGGTCGGGGAGCGCGTCGCCGGTGACGTCGCCCGGCGCGTCCTCGTGGTCGCTGGGCGAGACGTAGAACAGGTAGGTCGCCGCCGCCGATTGGTTGCCCGCGCCGTCGACGGCCTTGACGTACAGCACGTTGGGGCCGGCGACTTTGGGGGCGACGGAGACGGTGGTGCTGGCGCCCTTGGCGACGGTCTTGCTGTGGTCGTAGAACCCGCCGTTGACGGAGTACAGGTAGGTCGTGGTGTCCTTGCTGCCGGCGGGCGACAGGGTGAAGGTTCCCTCGTTGCCGAACGTCTTGGTGCTCCAGACGGTGCCGGTTCCGTCGTCCTCGGGGAAGTCGGTGGAGTCGATGCCGGGCGGGTTGGGCTTGCTGGAGTCGTAGGTGAACAGGCAGTTCCCGGTGCCCGGCGGCGCGTAGGAGGAGGCGGTGCCGGTGGAGTCGATGGCCCGCACGGTCCACCTGTAGACCTTGCCGTTGGCGAACTTGGCTGCGGCGACGGTGATGCTGGCGTGGCCGTTGGCATCGACGGTGTAGTTGCCGTCGATGATCTTGGTGGTGGCGCCGTCCTGCCACACCTCGAAGTCGAGGTACTTCAGGTCGCCGTCGGGATCGGAGGAGGTCGCGGCGAAGGTCAGGTCGGAGTTGCCGACGCTGCTGCTGGGGGTGGCCTCGCAGTCCGGGCCAGGCGTCATGGCCAGCTTGGTCGGCTCGACAGGCTTGTGGTTGTAGGTGATCTTCAGGTACGGAGAGTTGCTGCTGCTGGCCTCGAACTTCTTCCACGGGTACGACGAGGTCTCGTCGGCCGCGCGCAGTCCCACGGTGACCGAGCTCCAGCCGTTGTTGGCGGCGTCCTGGCCCAGGGAGGTGGCGGGGAAGTTCACCCAGTTGTCGGGGCAGCTGCTGTTGTAGCCGTGGGCGACGTTCTGGGCGTTGATCTGCTCGGTCCACGACGGCTGGTTGTTCCAGGTCGTCGCCGAGGAGATGCCGCTGGTCCGCCACAGCTGGACACCGCGCGCGGAGCAGGACCAGGAGTAGGTCTCCAGGGCGTAGAAGGAGGCGGAGGAGACGGCCGCGCCTTTGAGCTTGGTGGACAGGGCCAGCTGGAAGAAGGAGCGGGACAGCCCGGCGGTGGTGGACTCGTAGCCGACACGGGCGGTATCGGTGCCGTCGTTGAAGTTGTTGCCGTTCCAGAAGCTGGAGCTCGGATGCGGCTGGTAGGCGGTGGTCCAGTTGTTGGTGTGCCCGGTGAAGGAGGGGTCGATGAACACCGGGTACACCGTGGAGTCGTCGGTCAGCAGCTTCGCGTCGGGTGTCAGGCTCAGTGCGGTGCCGCCGCTGAGGGTGACCTGGGCCAGCGCGTCGTGGGTGCCGGGCTGCGGCCCGGCAAGCCCGGGCAGGGCCAGCACGGAAGCCGAGTCGGAGCCGGTGGTGAAAGCCGCCGGCCGGACGGCCGGCCCGGCGCCGCCGCGGGTGCTGTCGCGGAAGGCCGCATCGGTCTCGTCGTAGGGTGTGTGGGAGCTCGGATCGGGGCTGTCCGCGGGATCGTCCGCCGGCGGGTCGACGTCCGGACCGGTCGACGGGGGCGGTTCCTCGGACGGGCGGGGCGGCTGCGGGTCGTCGCCCTCGGTGACGGCGGGTTTGCCTGCGGAGTCCCACATGTAGGGCGTGGGGGAGACCGCGATCTCGCGCCCACTGCTGTCCTTGGCGTGGACGACGTGCGTGACCGGGTCGAGGGTGAAGGCCAGGTCCGGTGAGGTCAGGCCGTACGACAGATGGGCGAGTTCCGGGTTTGCCGCGGCGTCTGCGTCCTTGACGATCAGGACGTGGGAGAAGCCCGCGTCGCGGGCGGTCAGCAGCAGATCGACCCCGGGCAGCACGTCCTGGTACAGGGCGCGCGGGCCGTCGACGACGGGCGCCGGCAGCGCGGCGGGCCAGGTCAGCGTGAGCTGGTGTCCGTCGGTGCTCCAGGTGACCAGGTCGCTGGAAGTCGCCTCCCCGGCCGTTCCGGTGGTCAGCGCTGTACGTGCCTGGGACCGGGAAGCGTGGGCATCGGCGCTGCGCCGGCCGGCGGAGAAGACCGCCGGGTTGTTGACGGCCTTGGGCGCCCAGCCTCCGTCCTTGGTGCGACGCAGGTCGGTGTCGATGGGCTTCCACACCCCGCCCACCTTCGCGCGGAACGCGATCGCACGACTGGTCAGCTCGAAGGAGCCGTTGGGCAGGGCGTAGGTGGTGGTGTTCGCGTCGCGCAGCGCGGTGACCTCCACCCGCTCGCCGGAGCTGCGGGCCTTGGCGACGGCGGTGTCCTCGTCCAGCAGCACCGGCGCGGAGGGGGCCCCCGGGTGCTGTGGGGCGTCGGCGTGGTGCAGCGCCGGCAACTGCGTCAGGCCAAGGACAGCGGCCACTGCGGTGGCCAGCAGGGCACCGGCCCGCCGCCTGGTGCGCGGCAGGCGCAGCCAACGTCCGTCCACGAAACTCTTCCCCTCCCCGACCCGCAGCCAACGCCACGCGATGCCCGGCGACGAATGAATCCGCCACCGAGCCCAGCGTCATCTTTGGCTGGAGTTAACCTGATGTTCAACCCTTGGGAGTCAGTGCAGAAATTTCCCAGAGGGCAGGAATGCGCGACCAGATCATGCCCTACAGATGCACCCCGCGCCACCCTTTATGGGATTCCGTGGCGGATGAAAAGGTGTGAATGCGGCAAGTTCTTCACGTGTGGGACTTGTAATGCGAGTGCGAGCCGGTCGGGCGCGCCCCACAGGTCAACCCTCCGCCGTTGCCGACCACGTGCGCTGCAGTGGACATCCCGAAGTACGCTTGCCTGCTTGTGTCCCGATGTGTGGATCATGTGAATGAGGAACCCTTTGCGCCGGATCGAAGGATCTCTGAATAATCTTTCCTGGATGCGTCAATTTTCCATCTATTGTGCGTGGCGGATGTCACATGTGCCGTGAAATCAATTGACGGGTACCTTATTTCGGGCAGAGGATTCGGCGGATCTTTCTTCGTATCTTCAGGGCAGGCTCTGCGGTTTTCCGTCGTATTCCTGCCTGCCGCCTTGGGGGGCTGCTCGGTGTTTGGTTGGCGTTCGCTGTCGTGGTCCGGTCGCGGCTCATTGCCGCGCACTGCCGCTGCTCGCCGTCGTGTGCACCGGGTCCGCCTAGGGACCGGAGCGGCGGTCGTGGCCGGGTTGCTGGTGACCTTGCTACCCGCGCAGGCGGTCGCTGCTCCGCCGACCGGCGGGGACCGGGCAGGGGTGAACCTGATCGATCTGCCGCCCGAGGAGAAGGCCGCCGACGCGGACACCGGCGTGCTCGATGATCTGGCTGGCGAGGCGACGGTCCCGGTGAAGCCGTACGAGCCGGCCGACCCGGTGGTCCCGTCCGGTGAACCGGAAGCCATCGACCTGACCAATCCGGTGGCCGGTGATCTGGTCGAGGCCGACAACCTGCCGGTGTTGCTGGGAGCCCCCAAGGACGCCACTCCCGAACAGGCCGCAGCGGTGGCCGGTACCTGGCAGGTCGGCGTGGCAGCCGATCCCGCGTCGGCAGCCGAGGTCAGTGGTGTCCTGCTGACCGTGACCCCGCCGGCAACGGCCGACGATGCCGCGGTGGACGTGGCGCTGGACTACTCGGACTTCGAGAAGCTCTACAGTGCCGACTGGGCAGACCGCATGCAGTTCGTGGCCTACCCCGAGTGCTTCCTGAGCGACCCGGACGACGAGGCCTGCAACCAGGCCACTTCCCTGGCCACCCAGAACGACAGCACCACCGGGCAGATCAAGACCACGGTTGACGTCGCCGCGGCGACCGCGGCCTCCGCGGCGGCCCGGACCGCATCACTGAACACCGACCACAACGGTTCGGCCGCATCGGCGGTCTACCACCCCAGCAGCCATAACCAGACCCTGCGGGCGCTGCTGCCCCGGGCGACCGCCGGTGGCGGGTCGGTGGTGCTGGCGGCAACGGACTCCGGATCCGGTGCCAAGGGCGACTACACCGCAACCCCGCTGTCCAGTGCTGGCACGTGGTCGGCCGGCGGTTCGGCCGGGGCCTTCACGTGGTCCCAGGCCGTCCAGGTGCCTCCGGTATCGGTCGGCCCTTCGCCGAAGATCTCCTTCGACTACAACTCGCAGGTCGTGGACGGGCGTACCTCTGCCACCAACAACCAGGCCTCCTGGATCGGTGACGGCTGGGACTACAACCCCGGCTCGATCGAGCGGACCTACCGCAACTGCCGGGACGACACGAGCGGGAACGCCAACAACGCGTCCCACAAGACTTCGGACCTGTGCTGGGGCTCCTACAACGCCGTGATGTCCCTGGGAGGATCGACGACCGAACTGGTCGTCGACCCCAAGAACTGCCCGGACGGAAACCTGGACGCTGAGGGCTGCGTGTGGGTGACGGCCAACGGAGACGGCACGAAGGTCGAGAAACTCAAGGACACCAGCAACGACAACGGTGACGCGGACGGGGAGTACTGGAAGGTCACCACCAGGGACGGCACCCAGTACTACTTCGGCAAGAACAAGCTTCCCGGCTGGACCACCGGCAAGGACACCACCGACTCGGTCTTCACCGTCCCGGTCGCCGGCAACCAATCCGGTGAGCCCTGCTACAACAGCAGCTTCACGTCCTCGTTCTGCACCCAAGCCTGGCGCTGGAACCTGGACTACGTCGTGGACGTACACGGCAACGCCATGTCGCTGTGGTGGAACAAGGAGACCAACTACTACGCGAAGAACGAGAAGTACACCTCCCCGGTCTCCTACACCCGAGGCGGCTACCTCACCCGCATCGACTACGGCCAGCGCTCGAACACACTGTTCACCGCCAACCCGCTCGCCCAGGTGCAGTTCACCGTCGGAGAACGCTGCTTCGACGAGGCCGAGAGCGGTCTGACCTGCAACGACGCGGCCTTCGCCTCGCGCGACTACGGCAAGTACCGGCTGTGGTACGACACTCCGGTCAACCTGTACTGCGCCGGAACGGCGGGCAAGCGCTGCCCAGTGCCGTCCCCGACGTTCTGGTCCCGCAAGCGCCTGTCGTCCGTCACGACACTCGCCCAGCGCAAGCAGGGCTCGACCACACCGTCGAACGTCGACAAATACATCCTGAACCAGTCCTTCCCCCGCACCCTGACGGACACCGCCCCACCGCTGTGGCTGGAATCGATCCAGCGCACCGGCTACACCGTCAACGGCGACACCCTGCAGATGAACGCGGTGGAGTTCTCCCACAACAACCAGGCGATGCCGAACCGCGTCACCACCGGGGACAAGGACCCGCGGCCGTCGTTCGACCGGCTTCGCATCCGCCGGGTCGTCACCGAAACCGGTGGCGAGATCGACGTCGAGTACTCCGACCCGTGCCCGGCCATGGCCACCTCCGCGCACCCCAAGCCGGAGGACAACGGGACCCGCTGCTACCCGGTGTACTGGAGCCCGGACCCCGATCAGGAGACGATCGACTGGTTCAACAAGTACGTCGTCACCTCCATCACCCAAAAGCCTCGCTTCGACGGCGTCCCCGACCTGGTCACCGAATACCAGTACCCGGATGACGGAGCGGCCTGGGCGAAGAACCAGGCCGAGTTCTCCAAGAAGGCCACCCGCACCTACGACCAGTGGCGCGGCTACTCCCAGGTCACGGTCCTCACCGGCAAGAACGACCCCACCAACGGCATCGTGCGCGGCAAGAGCGTCACCCGCTACTTCCGCGGCATGGACGGCGACCCCCTTCCCGGCAACAGCGCCCGTTCGGTGAAGGTCAAGGACTCCACCGGCGCCGACATCGCCGACGACGAACCCGCCTTCCAAGGGATGACGGCCGAGGCAATCACCTACACCAAGGCCAACGACGACGGCAGCGGCGGCGAGATCGCCTCTCGCACCGTCACCTATCCCTCCGAGCAGGCGCTGGCCACCCGCGCCCGCGACGACAGTCCCGACCTGCAGGCCTACCGCACCCAAGTCGACAAGACCGTCACGGTCACCCCGACCAGCGGCACCAAGCCCGGCGACAGCCGCACCTCGCGCACTGTGCAGGTGACCACCCAGTACGAGGACACCTACGGGCTGCCCACTCAGGTCGAGTCCCGCGGCGACACCGGCAAGCCCGGCGACGAGACGTGCACCCTCACGTCCTACCTGCACAACACCACCGCCTGGCTGATCGGTCTGGTCCAGCAGACCAAGACCACCGCCGGCACGTGCGACCAGGCAGCCACCGCGACGGGCGACGAGGTCATCTCCGCCTCACGCACCCGCTACGACTACCAGGACTACGGCGCCGCCCCCACCAAGGGACTACCCACCGAAGTCTGGGGTTCTGACGGCGCCGGCACCGGCTGGATCCGCACCAGCAAGACCCACTACGACGACTACGGCCGCCTCGACTCCGCCACCGACGCCAACAACCAGACCGGCACGACGACATACAGTCCGCCGACCGGTCAGGTGTTCTCCACGACCGCCGAGAACGCCCTGCACTACACCTCCACCACCACGGTGGAACCCGGCCGCGGCACCGCCGTGGACGTATCCGACGTCAACGGCCGCACCACGCACTACACCTACGACGCCCTCGGCCGCACCACCGCCGTATGGACACCCTCGCAGGACCCGGCCACCGACGACCCGGACACGACGTTCACCTACGACACCACCGTGGGCAAGCCCACGGCAGTGACCACCGAAACCCTCCGTGACAACGGCACCTACGCCCGCTCCATCGCCCTCTACGACGGCCTGGGACGCACCCGCCAGACCCAGACCGACGCCGTCGGCGGCGGACGCATCGTCACCGACACCCTCTACAACGCCAACGGCACCGTCCGGCGCACCAACAACGGCTACTACGCCGAAGACGCACCCTCCACCGCCCCGTTCGAGCTGAAGTCCGACTTCAACATCCCCAACGCCACCCTCAGCAGCTACGACGGCCTCGGACGGCCCCTGTCGGTCACACCCGTCGAGGGCGGCATCGCGCAGGACGGAACCATCCCGAACGGCAGCACCACCAGGTCGCCGGACAAGACCACCCGCTACACCTACAACTGGGACGCCACCACCGTCATCCCGCCCACCGGCGCTGCCGCCACCCGCAGCTTCACCGACGCCCTCGGCCGGACCACACAGATCGACACCTTCACCGACGCCCTGCGCGCGGCGTACACCGCCACCACCTACACCTACGACACGCGCGGCAACCGCACCGAGGCCAAGGACACCAAGGGCAACACCTGGTCCTGGGTCTACGACGCCCGCGGCCGTGCCGTCAAGGCGGTCGACCCCGACACCGGGACGACCCAGACGTGGTACGACAACCTCGACCGGCCGGAAACCACCCTGAACGCCAGCGGCATCAAGGTATGGACCAAGTACGACGCCCTCGGCCGCGCCACCGAGCAGCACCTGGGCGATTCCAGCGGCACGCTGCTGACGAAGTTCGACTACGACACCATCCTGGGCGCCAAGGGCCAGCTCGTCTCCGCCATGCGCGACAACGACGGCGTCAAGATCACCACCACCATCACGGGATACGACGCCGAATACCGTCCCACCGGCAAGACCATCAGGATCCCCGACAGCCTCACCGACACCTTCACCGACGGCCTGGCCGGCACCTACAACTACGCCTACAGCTACACCCAGACCGGACAGCTGCAGTCCGTTACCGTCCCGGCCGTCGGAGGTCTGGCCCAGGAAAAGGTCATCACCCGCTACAACGCCGACGGCCTGCCCACCTCCACCTCCGGCCTGGACTGGTACACCGCGGACACCACCTACAGCCCCTACGGCGAGGTGACACGGGCCGTCACCGGCGAGATGCCGAACCGGGTGTGGACCACCAACCTGTACAACGAGAACACCGGCCAGCTCACCCGCGCCGTAACCGACCGCGAGGTCATCGGAGCCTCCCGCGTCAACGACCGCACCTACACCTACGACACGGCCGGCAACGTCACCCAGGTCAGCGACACCGACAACGTCAGCTACACCGACCGCCAGTGCTTCACCTACGACGCGCTCGGGCAGCTCCACGAGGCATGGACCTCCCCCAACCCCAGCTGCAAGGCCACCGGCCAGACGAACATTGCACCGGTCTACAACGACACGACCGGCAAGGTCACCGCGACCAACGTCACCAGCGCCAACGACGGCTACTGGCAGACCTACAGCTATGACGAACTGGGCAACCGCAAGCAACTCATCGAGCACAACCCCACCGTCACCGTCACCGTCACCGGCGGCCAGGTCGACAGCACTACCGACACCACCACCGGCTACGGCTACGGCACCAAGGACAGCGGCGGCACCCTCCAGCAGCCCCACACCCTCACCGACATCACCACTGACACCGCCACTGTCGACACCCTCGCCGAGCTCACCTACGACGCAACCGGCAACACCCACACACGCACCTACGGCGGTGACACCCAGACGCTGGAATGGACCTGGGACGGCAAGATCAAAACCGCCTCCGGCTTCGGCGCCGACGGCAAGGGGCAACTCCTCGGCCTCGAAAACAAGTGCCTGGACCTGAAGAACTCCGGAACCACGGTCGGCACCCCCCTCCAGCTCTTCTCCTGCAACGGCACCAAGGCACAGAACGCCCAGCTCGACCCCACCACCGACGCGCTGAAGATCCTCGGAAAGTGCGCCATACCCACTGGCGGTGCCACCACCGACGGCACTCCCGTCACCCTGGCCGCCTGCACAGGGTCCACCGACCAGAAGTGGACCCTGACCGGCGGCACCCTCAAGCACCAAACGTCGGGCAAGTGCCTCAACGCCCCCAGCGGTGACGACGCCACCGCCCTTCAACTGAACACCTGCACAACCGACGCCGGTCAGAAGTGGGCCTTCGCCGACCAGACCACCTACCTCTACGACGCCAACGGCAACCGAATCATCGCCGCCACCGCCGCCTCCCACACCCTCTACCTCGACGACACCGAACTCTCCACCGACGCCGCCGGAGACACCGCCTACTGCCAGCGCTACTACGGCCAAGCCGGCGCCCCCGCCGTGCTGCGCCACTCCACCCGCGGCAGCACCACCAGCACCCTGACCGCCATGGTCACCGACAACCACGGCACCGCCGTCGGCACCGTCGGCCTCGACGACGCCCAGGCCATCGAACGCCAGCGCACCGACCCCTTCGGCGTCCAACGCGGCACCCAGCCCGGCACCTGGCAATCCCACCGCGGCTACGTCGGCGGAACCGACGACAACACCACTGGCCTCACCCACCTCGGCGCCCGCGAATACGACCCCGACACCGGCCGCTTCATCTCCGCCGACCCCGTCCTCGACATCGCCAGGCCCCTCAGCCTCAACGGCTACGCCTACAGCGCCAACAACCCCGTCACCCTCACAGACCCGACCGGCACCGACTACGGCTGCGGCGGCGGCGCCTGCGCCTACATGAACGACGGATCGAGCGCACGACTCGAGGACGAGGACAAGCACGAAGGGCGCCAGACCGGAACCGGTGGTGGCCTCGACAGCGTCGGCATCGTTACCAAGGTTGTCACCGTCACGAAGCCCCAGCCCGAATGCGGCCTGTTGTGCAAGGCGAAGGGCTGGATGCAGGACCACCGCGAGGTCGTCACCTTCGTCACCCAAGTCGTCGTCACCGCAGGCTGCGGTGTAGCCGTCGGGGCCGCCGGAGCCGCCACCGGCGGAGCCGCACTCGGCCTGGCAGCGGGCTGCGGCGCCCTCGGCGGAATGGCCGGCGCCTGGACCAACAATTACCTTGATCCCGACGCCGACCACAGCAACCTCGGCTACCTCAAGGCAGAAGGAATCGGCGGCGCCACCGGAGCGGCCGAAGGCGTCATGGGCTTTGGCGCGGCAAAGCTCATGGAGAAGGGCGCTACCAAACTCGCCGCAAAACTCCTCAGTGTATGCAAAAATAGCTTCCCTGCCGGCACGGAAGTACTTGCCGCTGACGGAAGCGCCAAGCCCATAGAGGACCTTGAGCTCGGTGATGAGGTTCTCGCCACAGATCCCGAAACCGGCAAAACGGGCTCTAAGTCGGTCACCTCCACGATCCTCACCCCGGATGACACCGACTTCACCACTATCACCCTGAACAATGCTACGGGGGATGGCGGGAGCACCCTCACCGCAACCGACCACCATCCCATGTGGTCACCCAGCGAACACGACTGGATCGACGCCGGAAACCTTGCCCCGGGCATGACCCTCCGTAGTGACAAGGGTCGTGATCTGCGCGTTGTCAGTGTCAAACACTTCCGTCATCTTCAGGCCGCTTACAACCTCACAGTCGCTGACCTTCACACGTATTATGTGGTCGCTGGGCAGACATCGATCCTGGTGCATAATTGCCCACCGTCTCCTGGAACGGGGCCGGTGAAGTTCAAGGCTCCTCCAAATGCAACCCAGACGGAGATTGACGAGGTGAAGGCGTATGTTGCGTCATGTGAACGTGCGAGGTGCGCAGGCCAACTCTCGCCCACTGGGCGCGTCGCGACGGCAGGAAAGCTGCGGAGACAGGCTACGGCTGCTGCTGCTGCGGAGCGAGCCCGCGCAGCCGCTGCCGGAACCCCGTACACGGGAGTGCCGGGCCATGGTCCCGATACTGCTTGGACAGGTAATCCAGTCCCGCCGGAATGGCTTGATTTGTCCGGCAGGGTGAATTCAAGCCTTGGTGGACAGGTCAATGGTTATCCTGTGGGATACAAGCCAACGAAATTCGAGTACTCGCCATGAATTCATCTTCGCCGGATTGGGAACAGCTCATCGCTCGCGCTGCGGCGGTGAATCGAAGCATTGCTTCAGCTGACGTGAACTCTATTTGGAACTACGGGGGACCGCGGACTCCTGTGGGCTCAACTGAGGCTTTCTTGTCGCAGGCGGATGTGACATTTGATCTAGGGGATGATTACCGGAAATTCCTATCCATTTCGGATGGGTGGAGAGGCTTCTATCATGACGTGGACCTGTTGTCCGCATCCGAGCTCTTGGGGGGTGAAAGGTTTGATAGGGCTTGGATGTTGGTCGAGGCTGCGGATGCTGGAAGTGGTGGATCCCTGGGCGTGAGCAGGGACCTCTATGTGCCATGCGGGGTTGCGGCGGTCGATATCGATGTTTTCCTGATTGGGGTCACTGGCGAAAGCTCCTCTGTTCGCTGGATTGCCGGTCAGGAGGTTGAGCGGTTCGATTCGTTCGGTGAATTTTTTGAAGAGATGATCTCGTACAATGAGGAGACTCTCGAAGAGCTGCGGTTGGATCCATGGCTTGGGGCGGGATGAGGAGTCTCTGGATGCTGACGCTTTCTCAGCGGTGATCATTTCCAGATCCCGTTGAGGACGAGGGCGGCGCGGGCGATGTCTCCTATAGGGCGGGGCTGATGGTGACGTGCTTCAGGGTGCGCCAGCGGCCTTTCGGGCGCCGGACGGGGACATGTAGCGCTTGTCGGCCAGGGTGGGCGGGCCGCTGGCCGCGGTGCGACCCTTCCGCGGGGCCCCAGCGGACGGCAGGATCATGCTCATGAAGATTCTTGTGATCGGCGGTACCTGGTTCCTGGGAAAGCGCATCGCAGAAGGAGGGCTGGCGAGGGGGTGGTCGGTGACCACCTTCAACAGAGGCCGCTCGGGACGCGAGGTCGAAGGCGTTACGCCTGTCCACGGGGACCGAACGGACCCGGACGACCTCCAGCGGCTTTCCCAGCAGGGACCGTGGGATGCCGTCATCGACACGTCCAGCTCCGACTTCGCGCCTCGTGAAGTGCTGCAGGCGACCACATCCCTCCGTACTGTGGTCCGGCGCTGGGTGCACGTTTCCACCGTGTCCGTCTATCAGGGCTGGCCGAACCAGGCGCTCACGGACTCCTCGCCGTTGCTGGACTGCCCGGCTGACGCGGACGCGTCGTACGGGTACACCGGCGAGGACGGCAGCCCCACCCTCTACGGCTTCCAGAAGGCCGGCGGGGAGCGCGCGGTGACCGAGGTCTTCGGCGACTCCGCGGTATTCCTCCGCCCCGGTGTCATCCTGGGGCCCGGCGAATACGTCGGCCGCCTTCCCTGGTGGCTCGGCCGGGCCAAACGCGGCGGGAGGATCCTCGCACCCGCCCCGAGCAGCCAGCCGATCCAACCCGTTGATGTCCGCGACGTCGCGGAGTTCGCTCTCGATCAGGCTGCTGGCGACGCGTCAGGCGGATTCAACGTCACACATCCTGACGGGATCACCTTCGCCGACTTCCTGGGTGAGTGTCTGGCCGTCACCGGCAGCGCCGGGAAGCCGGAGTGGGTGGATCCGGGCGTTCTGGCAGAGCACGGCGTCGCGCAATGGACCGAGCTCCCTCTGTGGCGCACGCACCCGGGCGTGTGGTCGGTCGACTCCAGCCGCGCGCAGTCCGCCGGTCTGCGTTGCCGGCCCATCGCCGAGACGATCCGGGACACCTGGGAATGGCTTGCCGCGGACGGGCGTCCCGTGGACCACCCGAGGTGGGCAGCACACGGGATCGCCCAGGAAAAGGAGGCGAAGATCCTCGCCTCTCTCGTCTGACTCAGGCCTCCAAGCTCAGCAACGCGGTGACCGAGCCGAGCTGGTGGGTGCTCGCGGTGCGGGTGAATTCTTCGACTCGGTCGCGCAGCTGCCGAGGCAGAATCGAGGTGCGGTAGACGGGCCGTGCGAGGAAGTGCTGGATCTGGCCCGTGCGCACCAGGATGCCTGTCACGCGCTGCTCCGGCGGAATGTCCCACAGAGGAGTCAGCGCGTCGACGGCTCCCTCCACGTCGTTTGCCAGGAGTCGGGCCATGGCGAGGTCGGCGGCCGCGCCGCCGAGCACGTGTGCGGACCGGGCGGCTTGCGGTTTCCCGCTGACGAGGTCCAGCGCGCGGCGTGCGGAGTGCTCCGCCTGGCCCGCATCGTGGATCAGCAGTGCGGTCGAGCTGTTTGACATGGCCAGCCGCTCGGGTGTGAAGCCGAACTCGCCTCCGATGCCGTCGTGGAGGTCGTCGCGGGCTCCGCTCTCCGCATCGAGGGAGAGCCGGAGAGCCTGGCGGGCGGAGTCCGTGTCGCCGAGGTAGCCGTGTGCTCGCGCCTCGATGGCCCGGAGCCTGCGCCGGGCGGTGTCGCCCAGGCCGCCGTAGGCCTGCGCGCGGCGGGCCTTGCTGACGGCCTCAGCGGGCATGCCGGTGAAGTAGGCGATGTAGGCGAGCATGCCGTCCGCGTACGCCCGCAGCGGCTCGAAGCGGGAACTCTCCCCGTAGAGGTCGGCGGCTCGGGCCAGGCGACGGGCGTTGTCGAAGGAGCCCAGATTGAAGGCCGCAGCGGCGAGCAGGGCCATCGTCTGACCGGTGAGTACCAGGAGTCGCTGCTGCTGGGCGGGGATTTGCGTGCGGTCCCGCTGGTTGTGCAGCTCCTCTTGGAGCGTGCGGCCCCGCCGGAAGACCTCTATCGCGGGGAGGGCTGCGTAAGCGCGTGCGAGCGACGCCACGTCGTCGGTGAGTTGGTCGAGGCTGGTGTCGGATACGGACGCGGCGGCTGTCCCGCTGGCGTCGTCGTGGGCTTCGCGTGCGGTCATGTCGATCTCGTGCTCCAGGTTGAACGCGGGTGCCGAGGGATCTTCGGCGAGTGGCGGGGGAGCCAGCAGTGCCGCGGCGTCGCGGGCGAACATGGCCTGCAGCACGCGACGGGTGTCGGCGGACAACGCCTCCGGGCGGGTTTTCCCGGACTTCCAGCGGAACGCGGTCCGGACGCTGCAGGTCGGGTTCCTGTTTCCCTTCCCCACGACCTCCTCAGCGGTCTTGTCGAACAGCTCCACGAAATCCTCAGCGCCCAGGTTGCCCTTGTCGCAGAGGAGCTTGAGCAGCGTCTCGGGTTGGTCAGTCACATCGGCCCCGTTCATCGGGCTTCGGCCCATCGGCGGTCCCCTGCGGATCGATCCCTTTGCACGAAGGGGATACCGCACTCGTGCACCGCGCCACTCATTCCCGCCATGTGGCAGTCGGTTGACACACGGGTGTCGGGCGCGGTCCTCGACGGCACGGGAACGGCCGCTCCCTGACATGGCGGTGGCACCGCATGCGGGGCCACGCTGGTCAACGCCCCAGCTGAGCGTGTCCAATCCGACGCTCAGGACGCCGGCCCGCTGCGTCGGCGGACCCGCTACCCCACAGAGGACGTGATGACGACGAGAGCCGTACGGCCGCACCTTCCCGCGTCCGGTCAACCGGCCGTTGCCGCAGAGCGGCTCGCGCGTTCGGTCGACCGGGCCGGCGAGGGCGGCCACCGCCAGGCCCTCCGGCTGCCTCGTCCGGACCTCAGGGCTCCTCGCGAGGCTCGTGAGTTCTCCGCACGGGTGCTGCGGAGCTGGGGGGTGGACGGGCCCCTGATCGAGAATGCACGGCTGATCACGTCCGAGCTGGCCACAAACGCGGTCCTGCATTGCCCGCGCAGCGGGGGGATCGTCGTGCTGGTGACACTCGCCAGAGGCCGCGCGGTGATCACCGTGATTGACCCCGGGCCCTGGCGAGAGGCCGTCAGCCTCAGGGCAGCAGGCCCAGGGGACGAGAGGGGACGCGGGCTGCCGTTGGTCGCCGCCCTTGCCGACGAGTGGGCCCCGTACCCGCACATCCGGCGGACGGCGGTCTACGCGGCACTGCGACTGGACCGCCCGGCATGCTGACCGCGCCATGCTCCGGCCGCCGACGCGGGCCGGCCCCCACGGGCCCCGCGAACCCGCGGGCAGGCTCCAAGCCAGCCCGATCCGCTTCAGCCCAGGAGTCCCTCCGTGCCGGGAAAGACCGCCCTGCGGATCCTCACCTTCATGCTCGCCCTCGCCACGATCATCCTGGCCACCGCCCGGCTTGGGCACTGACCAGCGAACTGCCCTCGCCCCCTTCCACACCCGAGGGCCTCCCTCCCGGAGCACTGATGACCTTGACGCCCACTTCGTACACGAGCCGGCTGTGGCAGGTGGCGTTCACCGAACTGCCGCATCCGGTCGGGCTTCCTGACCGCCATGACGTCGTCCGAACCGGAATGGGGCTGGGCCTGCCCGCGCTTGAGGCGATGCTGGAGCGGAGGGAGGCCGTGGGACCGATCCTGTGCTGCCCGTCCCAGCAGGTCGTCATCGTCCCGGTTGCCGCGGGCACGGCAGACGTCTGGGCGGCGCCGCACTCGCTGTGTCGCCCGGGGGCGCAGTGGCACTGCACGGAACCGGGCTATCCCTCCTGCTCCGGACGGCTCTGGATCTCCGGCGGAGCGGCGATCACCGAGGCGGCGGCGCTGCACCACAGCCTGAGCCTGACGCGGTCCCGGCTGCGGTCGGAGCCGGCGCGGCTGTGCGGCGGCCACCGCGTGCAGGTCTCGCCTGGGGTGGCCCATGTCTGAGGCTTCTCGGCCGCGTCCGGCCCGCGGCCGGCGCCGACGTGCAGCACGGCGCGGTGGATCTGCCGAACTTGGCGTCGGACGCAGACACCTGCGGTCACGCCTGCGGGCACTACCAGTGCTCTCGGCCGCATCGGCCCTGGTGCTGTCTGGTACTGCGTGGGCAGCCCACTCGTTTGCAGGCGTGCCGGCTTCATGGGCGGTTGGCTGCATGGCGGTCGGCTGCTGCTATCTGGCCTGGATATTCGACCGCAGAGCATCCGCGCTGTCGGATTTAGTCGACCGCGAGCGGGCCGAGGGGCAGCGCCGCGCGACCGAGCGGTTTGCACGCTACGACGCTCTGGTGGCCGACACACGCACCTACCTTGCCGGGGCCCTGGAACAACTCCGGCGGCGGGAACGCCCCGTGGCGGTCGTTCACCCGCCGGCCGCTCCGGGCGACGACCCGCTGGCTGCGGCGCTGAGCAGGCTGCGCTCAGACATCGCGGAGGCGTTCGCAGCTGCCGGGGCCGAGCACACGGCGAGGCTCGCGCAGGCTGAGCAGGCCGAGGTGTTCGTCTACATCGCGCGGCGGCTGCACGTGCTGGTGAGCAGGGCGCTGGAGGCTCTGTCGGAGGCGGAGCGGGATGTGGAGGACCCGGAGCTGCTGCACCGGCTCTTCACGATCGACCACCTGGTGACGCGGACGCGGCGGGCCGTGGAGAGCCTGGCCGTGCTGGGCGGCGAAACGCCGCGCCGAGTGCGCAAGCCGCTGCTCCTGTCGACAGTACTGCGGCAGGCGGTCGCGGAGATCGAACAGTATCCACGGGTGAGGGCGGTCTTGCCTGGCACGGAACTGGCGCTGCCCGGGTACGTCGGCCCGGACGTCATCCACTTGCTTGCCGAGCTGGTGGAGAACGCCGCCCGCTTCTCCCCGCCGGAGACCCAGGTCATCCTGCGCGCCGAGCAGGTGCTCGCGGGCGTCGTGGTCGAGGTGGAGGATCGGGGCCTGGCCATGTCGCCGCAGAGGCTGGCCGCGATGAACCAGTTGCTCACCATGCCTGACGCGGTGGACATGCGGTCCCAGCTGGAGGCCGGTCAGACCGGTCTGTTGGTCACCGCGCGACTGGCGCAGCAGCACGGCATCCGGGTCGAACTGCGCACCAGCCTGCTCGGGGGCACCCAAGCAGTCGTGGTCCTGCCCCACGCACTCCTGGTCGCGCCGGAGGAGCCCCGGACCGCGGGGGCGCGCCCCACCGAGGCGCCGGTACCGCCTACGGGCCTGCCTGCCTCCCAAAGAGTCGCCTCGCCCCGCCGGTCCCGTGCGGCCGCCTCCTCGGCGACCACGGGGCAACGGCCCCCGGGATCCGGGGCCGGCCGACCGGACCTCCCGCGGCGCAGCGTCGCTCCCTTTGCCGCGCCCGCGCCGCTGCCTGATGCCGTTGCCGACCGGCCGTCCGCACCGCCGACAACGGGGCTGATGGCTGCCTTCGCGGAAGGTCAGCGCGGGGCGCGTGCCGCCGAAACCCCGGAGCGCGGCGCTCCGGACGGTCCGGCTCCCCGCCCCCTGTACTTCCCCACACCTACGGAGACTTCACCATGACGACTGACGCGCCCTCGACCATGCCCTGCCTACTGGCTCCTGAACGATTTCGTCCGGCGTGTGCCCGGCGTGCAGAGCGCCTTCCTCGCGTCCAGCGACGGGATCGAGCTGGCCACGAGCGGCCTGTCCGGCCAGCAGCCCGAGACCGCGGCAGCGGTGGTGGCGTCCTTGTACTCCCTGGCCCGGGGTGCAGGTCGGCTGACGCCGCGCCCGAGCACGGACGTGAAGGTACGGCAGGTGGTCATCGAACTCGACTCAGCCACCCTGTTCCTGACGGTGGCGGGCGACGGACTGCCGCAGGGGGTGTCGGTGCAGTACGGCGCCGACCCGCGCAAGGCCAGCAGCGTGCTGGGCGTGATGGCCGGCCCGGAGGCGAACGTCGGCCTGATCGGACACGAGATGGCCACCATGATCCGGAGCGTGGCCGAGCATCTGGTCACCGACACCCGCCGCGGCTCCGACCAGGGCCGGTGAACCGCCGACGCGGCCCGGTCTGGGCCGAACACGACGCCCAGGACGTACGTCCCTACGCGATCACCGGCGGCCGTACACGTCCCCGCCACGCCCTGCGCCTGGTCTCCCTCGTCGCCTTGGGTTCGGTCTCCCCGCCAGGACGGCTGGGACCGGAGGCCGAGCGGGCTCTCAACCTGTGCGCGCGGGAGCCGCAGTCGGTCGCCGAGATCGCCGCCCACCTTCGGCAGCCGGTCCAGGTCGCCAAAGTGCTGCTGTCCGACCTCCTGGACTCCGGTGCGCTCACGCTCGCCGCGTCCGCGGCCTGCGAGCCCGATGTGCACATTCTGGAGAGACTCCTTGTCGGTCTACGCAAGTCCTTCCCCGATGCCGCCTGACCCCGCAGCGGTGTCCGCAGCCGCCCCGATCGTCCTGAAGATCGTCGTGGCCGGAGGCTTCGGCTCAGGGAAGACCACGCTGGTAGGTGCGGTCAGCGAGATCGAACCGCTGAACACGGAGGAGTACCTGACCACCGCCAGCGTCCACACCGACCACCTGACCGGGGTGGAGGCCAAGACCACCACCACTGTGGCGGTGGACTTCGGCCGCCGCACCCTCACCGCTCCCGAACCGATCCGGCTGCTGCTATTCGGCACCCCCGGCCAGGAACGCTTCTGGTTCACCTGGGACGACCTGGTCGCCGGTGCCGTCGGTGCCGTCGTACTGGCCGACACCCGCCGACTCCAGGACTCCTTCCCCGCTCTGGGCTACTTCGAGGCACGCGGTCTGCCGTTCGTCGTCGCGGTCAACGAGTTCGCCACCGCCGAGCACCGCTACACAGCCGAAGAAGTCCGCCGAGCCCTCGACCTGCCCGACCCCGCCCCAGGCGTCCTGTGCGACGCCCGCAGCACCCCCTCGGCCGCCGGCGTCCTCATCACCCTCGTCCGCTACGCCCTCACCCGGGCCCGTTCCGCTTCTGGAGTCTCCCCGTGAAGTTCGACACCGACGCCGGCCTCTACACCCCGGCTCCCGACGACGAACTCGAACAGCGCCGGCGCCTGCTCGCCGAACTCGGCCTGGGCGAAGCGGACCCGGAGTTCGACCAGTACGCCGCCGACCTCGCCCGCGCCGCGGGCACCCCGTACGCGATGGTCAACCTCATCACCGACGAGCAGGTCTTCGTCGGCCTCCACTGCCCGGCCGAGGACAGCGGCGGGGACGCGCCGCCAGTGGGCCGGACCATGTCCCGCGACCACGGGTACTGCCCCGACGTCCTGGACCGACGCGCTCCCCTTGTCCTGCCCGACGTCCTCGCCTACCCGCGCTTCGCGGGCAACGCGGTCGTCGACCAGATCGGCATCCGCACCTATGCCGGCGCCCCGCTGATCCACCAGCCCACCGGCACGGTCCTCGGCACCGTCTGCGTTGTCGGCCCCACCCCTCAGCCCCTGTCCACCGGCAACCGCACCCTCGACGTGATCAAAGAACACCGCGACGCCGTCATGGCCCGCGTCTACGAACGCGCCGGCCGCACGCCGCGGAACTAGGGAGACGACCGTGTCCCTGTCCCTGTTCGCACGCAAGAGCTGCACGACATCCAGCAGGCCGCAGACCGGTGCCGCCGGACACCGGCGCCTACAGGCCCCGGTTCCAGCGGGAGACGGGAGTACGACGGTGTCCGATCCACATCTGACCGACGCCCACATACGACTGCGCGAACACGTGCGGAAGTTCGCTGAGGCGGAGATCGCCCCGGCCGTCCCGGGTTTGGAAGGCACCCGAGGGTCGGCCGATCGGGAACTGGCAACGCTGATTGCTCGGCAGGGCTGGATCGGCGCCACCATCGACCCCGCCTACGGCGGCATGGGCGCCGGACACCTTGCCAAGACGATCATCATCGAGGAGATCTCCCGCGTCAGCGGCGCCATGGGCGCCATGGTGCAGGCATCCCAGCTCGGCACCGCGAAGATCCTCCACTACGGCACCGACGAGCAGAAGCGCACCTGGCTTCCGCAGATCGCCAGCGGTGACTGCCTACCCACCATCGCGGTCACAGAGCCCGGCTCCGGCGGCCACGTCCTCGGCATGGAGGCCACCGGCCGGCGCCGCGGAAGGAACTACGTGCTGACCGGCCGGAAGGTCTACGTCGGCAACAGCCACATCGGCCATCTTCACGGCATCGTGGTCCGCACCCGCCCCGGCAGCCGCGGCCTGACCGCGTTCCTCGTCGAAGCCGACCGCCCGGGCCTGACCCTCGCCCCGGAGGTCCCCGCGCTGGGCCTGCACGGCTTCTCTTTCGGCGAGGTCATCCTCGACAACTGCCCGGTCCCCGCCACCAACATGATCGGCCAGGAAGGCGACGGACTCGCCGTGGCCTACTCCTCAAGCGTCCTGTACGGCCGGCCGAACCTCACAGCCGTCGCCCTCGGCATCCACCAGGCGGTCATGGAGGAGGTCACGGCCTTCACCTCCGAGCGCCACCGCTACGGCAGACACCTGCACGACCTGGCCAACATCAAGCTGAAGGTCGGGCAGATCGCCTCGCGGCTGATTACCGCCCGCCTCACCGCGTACCACGCGGCCCACCTGCTCGACACCGGTCGGCCCTGCGACGCCGACCTGATGAACGCCAAGCTCGTCAACACCGAACTCGCCATAGACTCCGCCCGCGCAGCCATGGAGATCGAAGCCGCCGCCGGCCTGCTCATCAACCGGCCTTTGGAGCGCTTTCTGCGCGACGCGCTGCACCTCCTCGCTCCGGCCGGCACCTCGGACATCCAACTGCTCAGGCTCGGCGAAGCCGCTCTGGGTCTTGGCAAAGCCCAGTGGTCCGAGGAACTGGCCGACGCGGTCGGGGAGGCACGCTCCGACAGAGCCCCGCACACCGCGGATGCAGCGGTGTGATCACCGGGGGCTGTCGTCGCACAGCACCCCTTCCGTAGGCGCCGTCAACTTCGAGAGGTACGTTCATGGACACCGCGACCGTTCCGCTGCCGTCCGGCGTGTTCACCATCGGCAAGACCTTCGGCTTCGAGGCCGGCCACCGGCTGGCCGCACTGCCGCCTGACCACAAGTGCTCCAGACAGCACGGCCACAGCTACCAGGTCGAAGTAGTCCTGACCGGCCCCTTGCTGGAGGGGCCCGGCTTCGTCACGGACTTCGGCGCGCTCGCACCCTTCAAGGAGTTCCTGGACACGGAGCTGGACCACCGCAACCTGCACGAGATCCTCCCCGTCGAACCGACCTCGGAACACCTGGCCCAGTTCCTGGCCGGCTGGTTCACCGAGAACCTGCAGCCGACGATCTCCGGCCGCCTGGTCGCCGTTCTCGTCCGCGAGACAGAGAGCAGCTGGGCCCGGTTCGACGTGGGGGAGGGGCAGTGACCGCTCCCCAGCCGTCCATGGTTGAACCCGGCAGCGGTGACGCTAGATTCCGGTTGATCGTCGCGGAGTGCTTCGGTGTCGACCTACCGACCTTCCAGGGCGAGGGCCCGAGCTGCGGGCACCCTGCCCTGTTCATCCGCCTGTCGCGGTGCAACCTCACATGCACGAAATGCGACACGCCCTACAGCTGGGACTGGTCCCGGTTCGACCCGCACGAGGAATCGACGAAGTGGGCGGTGGCGGACCTGGTGGCCTGGGCCGCGTCCTCGCCGGTCGAGCTGGTCGTGATCACCGGTGGCGAGCCGTTGATCCAGTAGGCACGCCTGCCGCCCCTCGTCCAGGGGCTGCTTGCCGCCGGCAAGCGGGTCGAGTTCGAGACGAACGGCACCATCGTGCCCGCCGCCGAGCTGATGGTCGACGGGGTCCGGTTCAACGTCTCGCCCAAGCTCGCAGGTTTCGGCACGGAGGAGGCCAAGAGCATCGTGCCCCCGGCGCTGGAAGCCTTCGCGGGATCCGGGCGGGCGGTGTTCAAGTTCGTCGCGTCCTCGGCAGCTGACCTAGACCGGATCGCGGAGCTTGCTGACGCCCACCGATTGGCGCCGGTGTGGGTGATGCCGGAGGGCACCTCCAGCGAGGCGATCACGGCGACAACTCGCAGACTCGCAGGTGAGGTTGCGGCCCGCCACTGGTGTTTCACCACGCGGTTGCACGTGCTCGCCTTCGCAGACATCCGAGGTCGCTGAAGGCACCCACCATCCTCATCCGTTCTCCATTCCCCAGAAGCGAGAGAAACCCATGACGACCTCTGTCGCCGACCCTGCGGCGGCTCTGTGCACCACCGCCCCCATGTCCGGCCGATCTGCCAAGGGCATTGACACCGGCCGGGTCGGCAGCCTCATCACCCAGCTCCTGATCGAGCTCGGCGAGGACCCCACCCGCGAAGGGCTCATCGGCACCCCGGACCGCGTCGCGGCCTGGTGGAGCGCCTTCCTGTCCCCGGACGGCACCGCGACGGCCACGCCCTTCACCGAGGCCCGGCTGAGCGGCCAGCTGGTCGTCGTGGGCGGCATGAGTGTGTGGTCGCTGTGCGAGCACCACCTGCTGCCCATGCACCTGCGGGTCACGGCCGCATACATGCCGGACGGAGAGGTGGTGGGCCTGTCGAAGTTCGCGCGGATCGCCCAGCACTTCGCCAGCCGGCTCCAGGTCCGGGAGCGCTTCACCCGCCAGATCGCCGAGTACCTCACCGACGTGATCGGACGCGAGGACGTCGCTGTCGCCGTACGCGGTGTGCACCTGTGCATGAGCATGCGCGGGGTGCGGATGGAGGAGGCCCGCACCACCACGGTCCACGCGGGCGGATGCTTCCGTACGAACGCGGTCCTCTCCCAGCAGTTCCTCACCGTCACCGTCGCGCAGTGGGGGGCGCCGTAATGGCCGAAGCCATCGACTTCTCCGTCATCGCTCCGCCCGCCTACCTCGAGGACTTCGTTGCCCAGGAGCCGGCCCGCGTCCACCATGTGGCCGCCCAGAGGGTGCTGTCCGATGAGGTCTACCGGGCGTTCTTCGCGCGCGAGGCTGAGCGCGGCGCCGAGATCATCGTCGACAACGGGCTCTTCGACCTGGGCCGCGCCCTGCCCGCGGCGAGACTCGTCGAGGCCGCAATGGCTGTGTCCGCGAGGGAGATCATTCTGCCGGACGTCATGTGGGACGGGCCCGCGACCCTGGCGGCGAGCGAGCAGGCCGCGCGGGAGATCCGGGAGTTGTCCGGAGACGCGTTCCGGCTCTGCGCGGTCCTGCATGCTGCGGACGACGAGGAGTGGCTGCGCACCTACGACTCCTTCATGACCAGCGGCTGGGCGGGCGCCATCGCCCTGCCGGCCTCGCGTCGCCCAGGTCCCGAGGGGCAACTGTGCCGCACCCGCTGGGCGGCGACCGCTTACCTGGAGGGCCGTGGCCTGGTCGACGACCTGATCGTCTACCGGTTGCTCGGCCTGGGCCGCACGGGGCACCTGGAACTGATCGAGCAGCGCGAGCACGAATGGATCTCCTCCGTGGACGGAGCCGCTCCCGTCATCCTCGGCGCGATGGGCATCGCTCTGCTGCCCGATGGGCCGTACGAGAAGCCCTCGACGCCTCGGATCGAGCGGCTCGGCCCGATCGCCGAGGAACGGTTCGACCTGATCCGCAAGAACATCGCCGTCGTCCGCGCAGCGGCCGGCAGCACCGTGGCGATCGCCGAGGACCGCAGATGACCGCCATGCTGGCTGCCCCGCCCCCCGGGCTGCTGCGCGCCGCCCCGATCGACCCTTCAGGGCACACCATGAGCCGTGAGAGGCTGCTGCGCTACCTGGAGATCAAGGTCCACCACCTCATCCAGGACCGGGAGTGGGACAGCATCCGCGTCATCGGCAGTTACGACCGCACCGCGGTGGTCTCCCGCCTAGAGAAGAGCGGGAAACCGTTCAACACCGAGCGGCCCACCGCCGAGGTCCACGGCCGCGACCTGGTCGTCAAGGCGTTCCCCGGCGCCGACTACGTCCAGCACTACGCGCTGATCATCGCCACATACCTGGCCATGACCGGCCGCCCGGCCGACTCGGTCGCGTACCAGCCGCCTGCGCAGGAAGAGTGCCGCACGGCGCTCGACGCGCTCGATGTGAAGATGGAAGGCGACCTCGTCATTGTGGGCTGGGGCCTTCAGCACCTCGCCCCCGGGAACGGCGTGTGGAACCACGGGCCCGGCTACGCCTGGCAACGTGCTGAGATCGCCGGCCGGCGCCTGGTCTACCTCGGATTCCTCCACAGCGTCTGGGGGGACGTCGCCGGACGGGTCGTCTCACGTCTGGCCGAACTCGGAGCCGGCGACGTCGTCTACGTCGGCAAAGTGGGCTCGCTGACCCCCGGCATCGAACCGAACGCCTGGCTGGCGACCGGCAACACCAGCCTGGTCCGCGGGACACTGGTGAGCTGGGACGACTTCTTCAGCGACTACGCCGCCAACCGGAGCGGGGTGCGGTCGGGACTGCACGTCTCCTCCCCGTCGGTCCTGCTGGAGAACCGCGACTGGTTGGCCCAGCACACCGCCTCGTACGCCTTCGTAGACCCGGAGATCGGGCCCATGGGGGCGGCTGCGCGCCACGCGGGGATCAGGTTCGGCTATCTCCACGTCATCTCCAACAACCTCGCCGCCCACTACGCAGCCGACCTGTCCAATGAGCGTCGCAGCGACGTCCTGCGCCAGCGCGCCGTCCTGGTCGACCAAATCCGCACCATCATCAGCGGCCGACTGACGACCAGCCCGGTCCACGCCACGGGAGGAACCAGATGACGGCGAACGCGACCAGCACCCGCGCGATCGGACGACTGATCACGTTCGCCGGCGGCGACGGGGCCGGCAAGTCCACCTTGGCTGCCCGCCTGCACCAGGCCCTCAACGACGCCGGCCACACGGCGGTCCTCGTTGGCAAACACAGTACCGAGGTGCCTTGGGACCCCGAGCTGGCCTCCTACCTCGACCACCTCAACCAGCTGGTCTACCGACGGGACCCACGCGTCGCGAAGGCGTGCGGCGACCACTACTGGCTGCTGGCTCTGGCGTCCTGGTACAGCTTGCAGGACCGGCTCATGGTCCGGCCCGCGCTCGCCGCGGGCACCCACGTGGTCCTCGACAACGCGCACCACAAGATCCTCGCCCGCTACGCCGTCAATCCCGACGTCGCGACCCGCCTCGCTGTACAGGTTTTCGCGCATCTGACCGAGCCGGACCTGGTGCTCTTCCTGAACCTCGGTGCCCGCGAAGCCCTCGCCCGCAAGGGCTCGTTCACCTCCCTGGAGACCGGCCACTCCGGTGGCGGCGACGAGGACTTCATCCGCTACCAGGACACCGTCCTCGACCAGCTGCGCCAGCAGGCGGAGCACGGAGCCTGGCTGCCGGTGAACGCTGCCGAAATGGACCGAGAGCAGGTTTTCAAGGCCGCATCCGCCGCGCTCGCCGACCGGCTGCACCTGACCGTTTGACCGCCTCCCCGACCGACAAGGAACGCACCATGGACCAGGTCCTGCCAGCCACCGGGGCGTACGTCTGCCACGGCATCACCTGGGCAGGCGGAGACCCCAGCCTGCTGCTCGCCCCGTTGCCCGGCGGCCCGCTCGTCTACGCCGCAATCATGGGCCAGCGCCTGGGCTACAAGGCGAGCAGTATCGGCCGGTGGTGCACCGGCCGGTACCGGTTCGCCGAACGCGTCCGCGTCGAAGCCGTCGCCTGCCCCGACCGGGCCCGGGCCGAGGCCGGCGGCCAGTGCGCCTCCTGCACCAGCCGTGACGAGTTCCGCTTCGCCCACCAGTTCCACGCCGGCGGCCACATCCCCGACACCCTTGCCGCGTACATGGCCCAGCCGCACTGGCTGTACCTGGCGACTTTCGCTGACGGTACGACGAAGGTCGGCACCGCGGCCGCCCCCCGCAAGCGCTCCCGCCTCGACGAGCAGGGAGCACTGTTCGGGACCTACCTCGCCCAGAGCCCCGACGGGCGCGCCGTACGGTTCCTGGAGGACGCCCTCACCCGCCGCCTCGGCCTGACGCAGACCGCGCGAGCCGCGGCCAAGCTGGCGGCCCTTGCAGAACTGCGCGACATCGTCCCGGCCCAGGACGCCCATCAGCAGCACCTCAGCCAGGCCGCCCAAGTCCTCTCCGACCTGAACGTCCAGATCGTGCTGGAGCCGTGGACACCGCCCGGTGAAGGGAGCCTTCTCCGCACCCCGGAGCTCCGTCGCGCCCGGTACCCGCACGACCCGCGCGAAGGCGAACACGGGTTGACGGTGCTCTCCTGCATCGGCTCCCAGATCCTCGGCGCCGTCGTCGGCGACAACGATCTGCCCTACCTGCTCGACCTCGGCGCCCTCAGCGGCCGCCTGATCACCTTCGGCGCACAGTTCTCCTCACCGCCCGCCGCCGTGCAACCCGCTCTCTTCTGACCCTCGTTGAACGCCCGGCCCGAGCAGCCGGGCTCTCTGCCGCGAAGGGATCCCGCACACCATGGCACCCCAGGACGCCGTCCAAGGTTGGGACGAGGACGCCAACGCTGAGGCGTACGAAGCCTTCACCCGAGCCCATCCCATGTACGAAGCCACCAGCCGCGACCTCGCCGGCCGAGCCCAACTTTCCTACGCCGACCTGGTGGTCGACCTGTGCGGCGGTGCCGGCGCGACTGCCCGAGCGATCCTCGACCTGGTCCCGGACCGAGCCCGTGTCGTGTCCGTGGACAACGCAGCGGCGATGCAGCGCGCGGGCCGACGCACCTTGACGGACGCCCGCCTGACCTGGGTCACCGCGCCAGCTGAGCACCTGGCCGAACATGTTCCTGCCAGCGGCGTCGACGCCGTGGTGTGCAACTCGGCGATCTGGAAGACCGACACCGCTGCGGTGTTCGCAGCCGTCTCTCGCGTCCTGCGCCCGGGCGGCCGGTTCGCCTTCAACATCGGCGGCGGCTTCGCCGGTGTACGGCATCCTGATGAAGAGGCTGTCCGCACCGGGCCGTCACTGAACGCCCTCATCCGCCATGCCGCAGCTCGGATCTATGGCCGCATCTCGCTATCCACGGCGGGGGAGTCACCGTTCAAGCTGCCGCTGGAAACGGTCACCGAGCAGCTTGCCGCAACCGGGCTGGCGGTTGTCGACACAGAGGTCATCGCTCAGCACAGCACCATGGCAGAGAAGAAGGCGTGGCTGTCCATACCCGTCTTCGCGCTGCCGGAAGGCGACCTCACTCACGCCCAGCGGATGCGCATCTTGGATGCCGCCTACGCTCGGACCACCCCAGACTCCCCGACAGTCACGAGCTGGCTCGTTGTCGTCGCCCAGCGGCCTGAGGCCACCGAATGACCGCGCCAGTCCCCGCGCTCGGCAGGCAGAACAGCTACTGCGGGCCACGCCGCCCACTACTGGTGGACCTTCCAGGCCGAGGTGTCTGGAACGCCGTGCCCCTTCCCGCGGTGCGAAGAACCGCGAACGTGCACAGGCACGTAAGCTGGGCGGGGTTCAAGCCCAAGCCCTACCCGGAGGCGGTGCGGCGCCGCTTCCTCCATGCTCTTGAGCTGAACACTTTGTCCTCAGCCGACCTTGACCGCGTCGACGCAGTCATGTGAACGGCGATCCGGGGTGTCGCTCAGCGGCGGCCGACCGAGCGGTCAGCCGCCAGGCGGTCGGCGTGCGCACGGATCCTGTCACGGTCCTCAGGAAAGACACTGTCCCAGCCGGCATCCAGTCGGAACCATACGGCCGGCTGGTTCTCCTCTCCGCCGAGCGGCACGTCGCGGTCGACGACCGCGGCGTAGGACAGGCCCAGCGTCGGGGACCAGTCAGCCCGATAGGAGCGCACCGCCACGGCCGCGGGCCGGGGCAGCAACTCCGCGTGCAGACCGGTCTCCTCCAGCAACTCACGCTTCGCCGCCGCTCGCGGTCCCTCGCCCGGCTCCACCTTGCCGCCCGGCGGCACCCATCCGCGCAAGCGGTGCCTGACCAACAAGACGTACTCGAAGGAGGAGTCGATGACCCACACCTCAGCCGCCAGCGGCTCCATAGGACGCCGACGGGCCTCCTCCAGCCAAGCCCGGGCACCGTCGAACTCGCACACGGCGAGGCGGGCATCCGCAACCGCCTCATCCAGGGTCATCTGACCGACATCACCATGACTCACCCGCACCACCCTAGGCCGACGGACCGTCCGGGCGTCGCTAAGACCTGCCGACGTGCCGGCCGCGTCTCTCCCACGCACGGGATGCCACGGCGGGAACCCTCTGGTGCCTGCATCCCATGAAGGAGCTCAATGTGCCCGATGACGCAACCTCGGACCGAGGTACGTGGGTCGTCCTCGGCGGCGTCCACCTTCTCAACCGCACTGCACCGCGGCGCCCCGACGAACCGATCGTGCTTGTCCGTGTGCCCCCGCAGGAGGTGTGCGGGCCGGCCACCACCGTCGTCGTTCGTTGGGACACGCTCGGCCTTTGTCCAGCCGATGCCCTGCGCGCAGACGGAGGCATACTCGGGGCCGCCCGGATCGACGGCCGCCAGATGTTCCACCATTCCATCGCCGGTCCCGCACTTCGCGAACTGGCAGGCGCCGAGGCCGCCCCCGGTCTGGTGCCACTGTGTTACCTCGCCGAACACACAGGCGGTGGGTACCACGCGTACGCGCAGATCCGCTTCCACCCCGAAGACGCCTGCTTCGTACGGACCACTCGTGAACCTGTCGGCCACGGCCCGATCGGGGAACTGCGCTGGCTCGACCCGGTGCTGACGGCTCATGCCGAGTCCAGCACCGCGCTCAACAACCACCTCCGGTACTTCCGCAAGCACTTCTCAGGCACCGAACTCGAGTACAAGTACACCCTCGACCCGGCACCGGACGTCTGGTCAGCGTCCATGGAACTCCTCAAGGTGCTGCGCGACGGCGGACTGGAATACTGCCAGCCTGAGTACCGGGAAGAGTTCCAGATCCACCACACCGAGAACCACCTGTTCGACGTCATCGGTCCCGAGCCCGAGATCGGCTACGTCTCCTTCATCCCCACCGTCACCGCCGGGCACGTACTCAAGCGGAAGTGGTTCACCGAGGATGCCTTCGCCCGCCGTGAGGCAATCACGCCGGGTCTCGACATCGCCCCCGACCGCTTCGAGGCCTACCTGACCGATGAACTGGGCCTGCAGGTCCAGGCCATGCCGCCCTTCCAACGCGTCCGCTACGACATCCAGTGCGAGTCGATGCGCACCGGTCACGTCTACGGCATTTTCCTTGACCGCTGCTCACTCCTGGCAGCACCCGAAGTGGCGCTCTCCCAGTGCGAACTGGAGTACCTCCGCTCGCGCAGTGTCCTCGACCACGGACAGGACGGGGTCCTCAGCGAGATGGCACGCATCAACGTGTGGCTCCGCGACTACCTCGCCTCCCGCGGCTGGGCGACGTATCACACTTTCTACTCCAAGCGCAGCTTCCTGCGCGACACGGTGGCCGCCCGACCGGACCTGGTGCCGCCCGATGGCATCCGGACGTCAGACAACCGGCCGTGACCGGCCCCGGGGGGCCGAGCGCACACCCGGCCCTCGACGGAAGCTGGGGCGTCGGAGCCCCCGTCAGACCTCACGGCTTGAGCTCCTCGCGCGCCCCCGCCTGGCAGTGGACCCATCCGCGAGGCGGCGAGGACTGTCTGCTTTGACCGCGCGGTGCGCCTGCCGCTCCGCGGGCCGCCGCAATACTGAGGATTAATGCGTGATGTCGCCGGGGCTTGTGGCGAGGCCGGTGCCGATGAGGCAGCCGGTGATGATGGTGGGCCGGTACTGGATCTGGC
>NZ_JBEYWO010000042.1:0-55629 GCF_040644455.1 Streptomyces sp. NPDC046977 | reverse complement strand
GACCGGCGGCGCGGCCACCCCGGCCGAGGCCGTCGCCGAGTACCGCAGGCAGGCCCAGGCCAAGTCGGACGTCGAGCGGCAGACCGAGGGCAAGACGGCGAAGTGACCTTCGCCGGAGAACAAGGCCCTACGACCCGTCGCGCAGCTCGCCATGAACCTGGCAGGGTGTTCACTGTCCGGAACCAGGTGTCCGGAGACCGTATGCGTGAGTGACGTCACGGCTCCGAACACCGCAGGTCAACGGCAGATGTCAGTGGACGGAGAGCACGGCGGGGTGACGACGAACACCATGGTCAAAGCTATCGATGCGAAAATGGGATGATGGTCGCTATGAAGGGACGCGTCCTGGTCGTCGACGACGACACCGCACTGGCGGAGATGCTTGGCATCGTGCTGCGCGGCGAAGGTTTTGAGCCGTCGTTCGTGGCCGACGGTGACAAGGCCCTCGCCGCATTCCGTGAGACCAAACCGGATCTGGTCCTCCTCGACCTCATGCTCCCCGGACGGGACGGCATCGACGTGTGCCGCCAGATCCGGGCCGAGTCCGGGGTGCCCATCGTCATGCTCACCGCGAAGAGCGACACCGTCGACGTGGTGGTGGGCCTGGAGTCCGGCGCCGACGACTACGTGATCAAGCCCTTCAAGCCCAAGGAGCTGGTGGCCCGCGTGCGGGCCCGGCTGCGCAGGGCCGAGGAGCCGACACCCGAGCAGCTCACCATCGGCGACCTCGTCATCGACGTCGCCGGCCACTCGGTCAAGCGGGACGGGCAGCCCATCGCGCTGACCCCGCTCGAGTTCGACCTGCTGGTCGCGCTCGCCCGCAAGCCCTGGCAGGTCTTCACCCGCGAGGTGCTCCTCGAGCAGGTCTGGGGCTACCGGCACGCCGCCGACACCCGCCTGGTCAACGTGCACGTCCAGCGGCTGCGCTCCAAGGTCGAACGCGACCCCGAGCGCCCCGAGATCGTGGTGACCGTCCGCGGCGTCGGCTACAAGGCCGGACCGGGCTGACATGGCGACCTCGCACGAGCGTGAGCGGCAGGAGAGCCGGCACGCGGACCCCCTCACGGGCCTGCTGCCGGTGCTCCGCTCGTGCGTGCGCTGGGCCAGGCGGCCCCTCCAGCCCGCCACCCGGCTGTGGCGGCGCAACATCCAGCTCCGCGTCGTCGCCACCACACTGCTGATGTCGCTGGGCGTCGTGCTGCTCCTCGGCGTGGTCGTGATCGGCCAGGTCAAGAACGGACTGCTCGACGCCAAACGGCAGACCGCGCAGAGCCAGGCCGTCGGCGGCTTCGCCGTGGCCAAGGAGAAGGCCCGCAACGTCACCGACAGCGGCGACACCGGCACCGACGGACGCAGCCAGACCGACACCGCGACGTGGCTCAACAACCTCGTCGAACAGCTCGCCAGCGGCGGTCAGGGCGTCTACTCCGTCGTCGCCCTCAGCTCCAACATCAGCACCCACGCCGACAGCCCCGGCACCCACGGACCCCGCGGCTCCGGCGGCGTGTGGCCCGAGGAGAGCGTGCCGGGCGACCTGCGGTCCGACGTCGACAAAACACTCGAGGTCTATGAGCGCTACACCTCGATGAAGAGCGACAGCGTCCCCCAGGGGCAACCCGCGCTCATCGTCGGACAGCGCCTCAACGACCCCAACGGCAAGCCCTACCAGCTGTACTACCTCTTCCCCTTCGACCAGGAGGAGAAGACCCTCGGCCTGGTCAAGGGCACGCTCGCCACCGCCGGCATCTTCGTCGTCGTGCTGCTCGGCGCCATCGCCTGGCTCGTCGTGCGGCAGGTCGTCACCCCCGTCCGCATGGCCGCCCAGATCTCCGAACGGCTGGCCGCCGGGCACCTCCAGGAACGTATGAAGGTCACCGGCGAGGACGACATCGCCCGCCTCGGCGAGTCGTTCAACAAGATGGCCCAGACCCTCCAGGTCAAGATCCAGCAACTGGAGGACCTGTCCCGGATGCAGCGCCGGTTCGTCTCCGACGTCTCCCACGAACTGCGCACTCCGCTGACCACGGTCCGCATGGCCGCCGACGTCATCCACGAGGCCCGCGAGGACTTCGACCCGGCGACCGCCCGCTCCGCCGAACTGCTCCAGAACCAGCTGGACCGTTTCGAGTCGATGCTTTCCGACCTGCTGGAGATCAGCCGATTCGACGCCGGTGCCGCGGCCCTGGAGTCCGAGCCGATAGACCTGCGCGACGTCGTGCGCCGCGTGGTCGAGGGGGCCGAGCCGCTGGCGGAGCGCAAGGGCAGCCGCATCCTCGTCCACGGCGACGAGCAGCCCGTGACCGTGGAGGCCGACGCACGGCGCGTCGAACGCGTCCTGCGCAACCTCGTCGTCAACGCCGTCGAGCACGGCGAGGGCCGCGACGTCCACGTCCGCATGGCATCCGCCGGCGGCGCCGTCGCCGTGGCCGTCCGCGACCACGGCGTCGGCCTCAAGCCCGGCGAGGCCACCCGCGTCTTCAACCGCTTCTGGCGCGCCGACCCCGCGCGCGCCCGCACCACCGGCGGCACCGGCCTCGGCCTGTCCATCGCACTCGAGGACGCCCGGCTGCACGGCGGCTGGCTGCAGGCATGGGGGGAACCGGGGGGCGGCTCGCAGTTCCGGCTGACCCTGCCCCGTACCGGCGCCGACAGCCTGCGCGGCTCCCCGATCGCCCTGGAACCCGAGGACTCGCGCCGCAACCGCGAGCTGAACGCCGGTCCCCGCACCATGCCCGCAGGCGCCACCGCGCTCGGCGCGGCCCTCGAAGGGGCGGCGGTCCCGTCGCACGCGCCGGCACTGCACGGCGTGCCGGTGTCGCGGTTCGCCGCGCCCGCCATCCCCAACATGCCGCTCAGCGCGCCCCGTCCCCCCGCCGCCGACCCCGCCGCACTGCCCGGCAACGGGGCCCGCGTCGTCGGCCACCACGCGGGCAGCGGCGCGGCGACCCACACCACCATGGACCAGGCGCGGGAGGACGAGAGCTGATGCGCGCGATGGGGGGCGGCCGACCCCGGCCGGTCAAGGCGGGCATGCTCCTGGGCTGTCTCCTCGTCCTGCTCACGGGCTGCGCCTCCATGCCCGACAGCGGCGAGGTGCACCGCGTCGGCGGCGAGCAGCACGCGGACACCGACCCCCAGGTACGCGTCTACGGGGTGAAACCGCAGAAGGGCGAGACGCCACTGGAGATCGTCAGCGGATTCCTGGAGGCGACCACCAGCGACGAGGCGAACTACGACACCGCCAAGCTCTACATGACCAAGGAGCAGGCGCAGCGATGGAAGCCGGACTCCGGCATCACCATCCTCACCGACGACTCCACGCAGCTGCAGGAGCTGAGCCCCCCGGGTGACGGCAAGGGCGACGACGGCACCCAGATCAGCCTCACCGGCAAGAAGGTCGCCGCTGTCGACGCCCGGCACGCCTATGGTGCGGACGACGGCACCTTCACCACCGGCATCCGGCTGACCAAGGAGAACGGCGAGTGGCGCATCGCCGGAGTCGCCGACGGGCTCGTGCTGAGCGAGGCCGACTTCACCCGCTTCTACCGCTCCGTGGACACCTACTATTTCGCCTCCCTGGGCCCTGACGCCCTCACCGGGCACCCGCCTCGCGATGCCCTGGTCGCCGACCCCCTGTATCTGCGCAAGCGCATCAACCCGCTGGGCGCGACCGTCGACGCGCTGCTGAGCGGACCTACCGACTGGCTGCGACCCGTCGTCGAATCGGCGTTCTCCAGCGGCATCCACGCCACCAAGGTCTCCCTGGACGACACCCAGCGCCTCACCGTCCGGCTCAATCGCGCGCCCAGCGACAGCCTCCGCTGCCGGCGGATGGCCGCCCAGCTCATCCAGACCGTGCAGGGCATGTCCTCCAGCCCCCTGCCGTCCGTGGAAGTACAGGGCCCGGGCGGTCGCGCCGCCTGCTCCCTGCAGCGTGAGCAGGCAGCCAGTGACTACGCCCCGGAGGGGCTGGCCGGTCAGGGCAACGAGCAGTACTTCATCGACGCCGAACACCACCTCGTCAGCCTCAGCGGCGAGGACGCCCAGCCCATCGCGGTGCCCGGAGCCTTCGGGTCGGGGCCGCTCAAGCTGGGCACGGTCGCGGTGCGCCGGGACGAGCAGTCCGCGGCCGGCGTCACCGAGGACGGCGCCAGCCTCTACGTGGCCTCGCTGGGCGCCGAAGGGGAAGTGGGGGCCCCCGTCGCGCGCAGCCGGGCAGTCGACAAGAAGAACCGGCTCAGCGCGCCCAGCTGGGACGGCTACGGCGGCCTGTGGGTCGCCGACCGCGACCCCGCCCGGCCCCGGCTGCTCATGTTCCGCAACGGCACCGGCACACCCGTGGACGTCGCGGTGCCCGATCTCGACAACGGACGCATCGAGGCGCTGCGGGTGGCCGCCGACGGTGTCCGTATCGCTCTGCTGGTACGCGAAGGCAGCCACACCACATTGCGGCTGGGCCGCATCGAGCGCACCGGGCCCTCCGACGACCCGCAGATCACGGTCGCCAAGCTGCGCCCGGTGACTCCGCAGCTGGAGGACGTCAAAGCCGCCTCCTGGGCCGGGGTGAGCCGTCTCGTGGTGGTGGGCCAGGAGACCGGGGGCGTCCCCCAGATCCAGTACGTCGACGCGGACGGCTCGGCCTCCTTCACCCCGAGCCTGCCGGGCATCAGCGGCGTCAAGTCCGTGGCCGCGTCCGAGAACCAGGACAAGCCGCTGCTCGCGGAACTGGACGGCGGCATCTTCCGGCTGCCCCCGGACGCGAACTGGAAGGAAGTCACCCCCAAGGGCACCGCGCCGGTCTATCCGGGCTGAGCGGCGGCCGGGCGTCGGTTGCGCGAATATGCACAAGCACAGCGACGTAGAAACGTGACAAAGCAGGTCTTTTCTGCCGCGCTCGGCCTCCCGTCAAGCTTTACCCACAGGAGTTATCCACAGCCCTGTGGACGACCCTGGTGGACATCACCCCCACCCGGCATCCTTGAGTCATGCGAGGCCTACGGGAATGGTGGCGCGAAATCGCGGGCCTGGTACTGCCGGGGGAGTGCGCGGGGTGCGGCGCGCCGCGCACCGGACTGTGCGAGGAGTGCGGGGCGACGCTGTACGAGCCGGGGGCGCGGCGCGTATGGCCCGACCCGCCTCCCGCCGGGCTCCCGGAGGTGTGGGCGGCGGCCGTCTACGCCGACCAGCCGCGCGCCGTGCTGCTCGCGCACAAGGAGCGCGGCGCCCTCGGGCTGGCGCGCCCGCTGGGCGCGGCGCTGGCGGGCGCCGTCTACGCGGCGGTGAGGGGAGGGGGTGGGGGTGGGGCCCCCGAGATCGGGCCGCTGCTCCTCGTCCCCGTCCCCTCCTCCCGCCGCGCCGTCGCCGCCCGCGGCCACGACGCCACCCGCCGCATGGCCCGCGCCGCCGCCGCGGAGCTGCGCCGCGACGGGCTCCCCGTGCAAGCCGCCCGGGTCCTGCGGCAGCGCCGCCCCGTCGCCGACCAGGCGGGCCTCGCCGCACCGGACCGGCTCGCCAACCTCTCCGGGGCCCTGGAGGCCGTACCGGGCGCCGCCGGACTGCTCAGGCGCACCGGGGCGGTCCTCGTGGACGACCTGATGACCACGGGTGCCTCCCTGGTGGCCGCGGCCCGGGCCGTCGAGGCGGCCGGTGGCCGGGTCCTGGCCGCCGCAGTGATCGGCGGTCCGGCCCCGCTGCGCCGCCGAACGGAGTAGCGGGGCCGCCCGTCCGTGAGGCGCGGCGCGTCACGGAACGCGGCGCGGCCCAGGGTGCCGGGGACAGCGCGCGCCGTTGTCCGGAGGCGGGCCCGCACTCCGCCGTGCGCGGGTGGTCGCCTCAGCGCGCCGGTAAGCGGAACCCCGCGGGCACCGGCGATGTTGCAGGTGGTGCAACCGTCGTTTCACCCGAACGGAGGTATCGCCCCGCTGGGGGTGCCGACCGTGGTACTCCGGGTCTATGTTCGGTTGTGAGGGACGCGGCCGCCGGAGGTGGCCCGCCGTTCCGCGGACCGCGGGTTGTGGTTCACCCACCGTTCAGTGGATGTTGATCTTTCTCCCGGGGGAGGAGGAGGTGAGAGTTGCGGCTTCGCCGCCCCGGAGGCCTCCGGAGGTGTGCGGAGTGGCTACGAACGTCGACGCCGGGCGGGACCTGGTACCCGCCGGCCTCAGCGCAAGGGATTCGTCCTGTGCGAACGGGGCGATCCGGGAACGGAGTTCTGCGTGGACATCGTCGTCAAGGGCCGCAAGACCGAGGTGCCCGAGCGGTTCCGGAAGCACGTGACCGAGAAGCTGGACAAGATCCAGAAGCTCGACGGCAAGGTGATCAGCCTCGAAGTCGAGGTGTCGAAGGAGCCCAACCCCCGGCAGGCGGACCGCTCCGACCGGGTGGAGATCACCTTGCTCTCGCGTGGACCGGTGATCCGGGCCGAGGCCGCCGCTACGGATCCGTACGCGGCGCTCGACCTCGCGGTGAGCAAGCTCGAGGCGCGACTGCGCAAGGCCGCCGACAAACGCAGGGTGCACCACCGCGGCGGGAGCCGTGCGCCCCTCAGCGTGGCGGAGGCGACGGCCGTCCTGGCCGCCGAGGAGTCCAACGGCACCCGGCCCGCGGACGACTCCGCCGTCGGCGTGCCCACCACCAAGATGGGTTCCCTGGAGGTCCAGGGCGAAGGTCCGCTGGTGGTGCGTGAGAAGACGCACGCGGCAGCACCGATGACGCTCGATCAGGCGCTCTACGAGATGGAACTGATCGGGCACGACTTCTATCTGTTCATCGACTCCGACACGGAACAACCGAGTGTCGTCTACCGGCGGCACGGCTACGACTACGGCGTCATCCACCTGAAGGCGGACCCCTCCGTCATGGTGGCGCCGTCCGGTGCGGGAGGAGCGCTGCGCCGGTGATGTGACGGTAACGGGCGGCGCCCCTGGGCGGGAAACGACCTCCGTCCGGGGGCGTTGCCGTGTCCCGGCATGGAATCATGGCCGGGCAGCCGGCTGTCGGGCCGCACCGCCCGATCGGCCTGGCACGAAGGTGCGCAGAAGCGTGCAACGACCACGGGCGGCCGGCCCGAGGGGGAGGAACCGATGGCCGACAGCTTCGAGTCCGCGCCGTCCGGTGCGGCGGAACCCGGTGACGGGGTCGCGCAGGACGCGGGAGCGAACGGCGCGCACGGCATGGCCGGTGCGCCGCGCAAGGAGCCCATCAGGGTCCTCGTGGTGGACGATCACGCGCTGTTCCGGCGGGGCCTGGAGATCGTGCTCGCGCAGGAGGAGGACATCCAGGTCATCGGTGAGGCCGGGGACGGTGCGGAGGCGACGGAGAAGGCCGCCGACCTGCTCCCGGACATCGTGCTGATGGATGTGCGGATGCCGAGGCGGGGCGGGATCGAGGCCTGTACCTCCATCAAGGAGGTGGCGCCGAGCGCGAAGATCATCATGCTGACGATGAGCGACGAGGAGGCCGACCTCTACGAGGCGATCAAGGCCGGCGCCACCGGCTATCTCCTCAAGGAGATCTCGACGGACGAGGTCGCCACCGCGATCCGCGCGGTCGCGGACGGGCAGTCGCAGATCAGCCCGTCGATGGCGTCCAAGCTGCTCACCGAGTTCAAGTCGATGATCCAGCGCACGGACGAGCGACGGCTCGTCCCGGCACCCCGGCTGACCGACCGTGAGCTGGAGGTGCTGAAGCTCGTCGCGACCGGTATGAACAACCGGGACATCGCGAAGGAGCTCTTCATCAGCGAGAACACCGTGAAGAACCATGTGCGCAACATCCTGGAGAAGCTCCAACTGCACTCGCGCATGGAGGCCGTGGTGTACGCGATGCGGGAGAAGATCCTGGAGATCCGCTAGCGGGGCCCGGTCGGCCGGCCTGCCGGGACCGGCCGGGCCTCCGGCGTCACGCCACCGCGGCCCGGAGCGCCGCCGCCAGCGCGGGGTCGTCCAGCCGCTCGACGCGCACGCTGTCGCAGCCGACCCATTCCGCGGCCTCGCGCAGCGCTTCGGCCATGGGTTCCACGGCGCGCGCGGAGTCGAGGGTGACCTGACGGGCGATCAGGGTGCTGCCCTCGCGGGCCGGGTCGGCACGTCCGACGAGCCGGCCGCCGGTCAGCAGTGGCATCGCGAAGTAGCCGTGGATGCGCCGGGGTTTGGGGACGTACGCCTCAAGACGGTGCGTGAAGCCGAAGATGCGCTCGGTGCGCGGCCGGTCCCAGATGAGGGAGTCGAAGGGGGACAGCAGGGTGGTCCGGTGCCGTCCGCCGCGTGAGAGTGCGGCGAGGGCGGCGGGGTCGGCCCATGCGGGCTTGCCCCAGCCCTCGACCTCGACGGGGACCAGGCCGGTGTCGTCGATGACGGCGTCCACCTGCTCGCCCTTGACGCGGTGGTAGTCGGCGAGGTCGGCGCGGGTGGCGACGCCCAGGGCCGTGCCGGCCTGGGCGACCAGGCGGCGCAGGCATTCGGCGTCGTCGATGTCGTCGTGGAACAGGGCGTCGGGGACGGCGCGTTCGGCGAGGTCGTAGACCCGCTTCCAGCCGCGGCGCTGGGTGCAGACCACGTCACCGGTGTCGAGAAGCCACTCCACCGCGATCTTCGTCTCGGACCAGTCCCACCAGGGGCCGCCGTTCTTGGCGCCGCCGAGTTCGGTGGAGGTGAGCGGCCCGTCGGTTTTGAGACGGTCCAGCACCGCGGCGATGGAGCGTTCGGCGTCCTGGAGCACGTGCCAGCGGTGGCCGCGGGCGCGGCGGGCCCTGCGGCGGAAGGCGAAGTGCGGCCATTCCTCGACGGGCAGGATGCACGCGGCGTGCGACCAGTACTCGAAGGCGTGGTTCTCGGTCCAGTACGCCGTCTCGACCGCGGTTCTGCCGACCGCGCCGAGCCGTGCGTACGGGATGAGTTCGTGCGAGCGGGCGAGGACGGAGATCGTGTCGAGCTGCACCGCGCCGAGCCGCCGCAGTGTGCCGCGCACGCCGCCGCGGCGGTCGGGGGCGCCGAGGAACCCCTGGGCGCGCAGTGCCGTGCGGCGGGCTTCGTCGGCGGAGAGCGGAGCGGGCTTGGTCATGCGCCCCAGCGTAGAAGCAGGGTCCGACAGCCGGTCCGGACGGTCCCGGACGGTCCCGGGCGGGCGGGCGGGTGCGGGTGCGGGTCGGCGCCGGTACGGGCGGGCCGGGTCCGGTCGGCAACCGGCCCCGGGCCCGCCGGGTCACTTGCCCGGGTACGGCAGGTACGCCGCTCCGCCGTCCATGCCGATGTCGGAGGGCAGCAGCGAGCCGCTCCAGGCGTCCCGCCGGGTTCCCTGGTGCACGATCCGGGCGCGCAGGGTGCCCTCCATCCGGAAGCCCGCCTTGAGGGCGACCGCGCGGGAGCCGTGGTTGCCGGCCTCGGCGTACCACTCCAGTCGTTCCACGCCGAGGTCGCGGAGCGCCCAGCGCACGACGGCCCCGGCGGCCTCGGCGGTCAGGCCGCGGCCGCGGTGCTCCTTGGCGGTCCAGTAGCCGAGCTCGGCCTGCCGTTCCGCGGTGTGCAGGCGCTCCAGTCTCACCAGTCCCATGGCTCCCACGAGATGTCCCTCGTCCCGGGTGACCACCGCGAAGTTGTAGATCAGGTCGTCGCGCCAGCCCTCGGGGCAGATGCGGCCGACGAAGTCCTCGGCGTGCTCGCGGGTGTAGGGGGACGGTACCGAGGTCCAGCGCGGGATCTCGGGGTCCTGGCAGGCGGTGCGGACGGCGTCGGCGTCGGACGGGCCGAAGGGGCGGAGCAGCAGGTGCGCGGTGGTGAGGGTTATCGGTTCCATGCGGCCTCCATGTGCGGGAGTATCCAGGAACGGGTGCCCCGCCACGACCGGATGTCGCCACCTTGGGGTGGCGGTTCGCGGGTGAGAACCGCCCGGCTTGGCGACGGACCTCCCGGCCTGCTGGGGTCCTCGCTTACGATGGCCGTTGCAGCGGGGTGTGACCCGCTGTGCCCAGCGCGAGAACCCGTGCCAGGCCCGACCGGCAAGGAGCCAGCCTACGTGTCCGTCCTCAACAAGATCCTGCGTGCAGGCGAAGGCAAGATCCTGCGCAAGCTGCACCGCATCGCGGACCAGGTCAATTCCATTGAAGAGGACTTCGTCAACCTGACGGACGCCGAGCTGCGGGCCCTCACGGACGAGTACAAGCAGCGTTACGCCGATGGCGAGAGCCTGGACGACCTGCTTCCCGAGGCGTTCGCCACCGTCCGCGAGGCCGCCAAGCGCGTCCTGGGGCAGCGCCACTACGACGTCCAGCTGATGGGTGGTGCCGCCCTGCACCTCGGTTACGTCGCCGAGATGCGCACCGGCGAAGGAAAGACCCTGGTCGGCACGCTGCCGACGTATCTGAACGCGCTGTCCGGCAAGGGCGTGCACCTGATCACCACCAACGACTACCTCGCCGAGCGCGACTCGGAGTGGATGGGCCGGGTGCACCGCTTCCTGGGCCTGAAGGTCGGCTGCATCCTGGCGAACATGAACCCGGGGGAGCGCCGGGAGCAGTACGCCTGCGACATCACGTACGGCACCAACAACGAGTTCGGCTTCGACTACCTGCGCGACAACATGGCGTGGTCGAAGGAAGAACTGGTGCAACGCGGTCACAACTTCGCGGTGGTGGACGAGGTGGACTCGATCCTCATCGACGAGGCCCGTACCCCGCTGATCATCTCGGGTCCGGCGGACCAGGCCACCAAGTGGTACTCGGACTTCGCGCGCCTGGTGACCCGCCTGAAGCCGGGCGAGGCCGGCGGCATGGGCAAGCCGGAGACCGGCGACTACGACTTCGACGAGAAGAAGCGCACCGTCGCGATCCACGAGGTCGGCGTCTCGAAGGTCGAGGACTGGCTGGGCATCGACAACCTCTACGAGTCGGTGAACACCCCGCTGGTGGGCTACCTGAACAACGCCATCAAGGCCAAGGAGCTCTACAAGAAGGACAAGGACTACGTCGTCATGGACGGCGAAGTCATGATCGTCGACGAGCACACCGGCCGTATCCTCGCCGGCCGCCGCTACAACGAGGGCATGCACCAGGCGATCGAGGCGAAGGAGGGGGTGGAGATCAAGGACGAGAACCAGACGCTCGCCACGATCACCCTCCAGAACTTCTTCCGCCTCTACGACAAGCTCTCCGGCATGACCGGTACGGCGATGACCGAGGCCGCCGAGTTCCACCAGATCTACAAGCTCGGTGTGGTCCCGATCCCGACGAACCGCCCGGTGAGCCGTCAGGACCGCGCGGACCTGATCTACCGCACGGAGGAGGCGAAGTTCGCGGCGGTCGTCGAGGACATCGTCGAGAAGCACGAGAAGGGCCAGCCGGTCCTGGTCGGCACGACCTCGGTGGAGAAGTCCGAGTACCTGTCGCAGCAGCTGAACAAGCGCGGTGTGCCGCACGAGGTGCTCAACGCCAAGCAGCACGAGCGTGAGGCGTCGATCGTCGCGCAGGCGGGCCGCAAGGGCGCCGTCACGGTGGCCACCAACATGGCCGGCCGCGGTACCGACATCAAGCTCGGCGGCAACCCGGACGACCTCGCCGAGGCGGAGCTGCGCCAGCGCGGCCTGGACCCGGTGGAGCACGTCGAGGAGTGGGCGCAGGCCCTGCCGGAGGCGCTGGAGCGCGCCGAGGCGGCGGTCAAGGCCGAGTTCGAGGAGGTCAAGGAGCTCGGCGGGCTGTACGTGCTGGGCACCGAGCGCCACGAGTCGCGCCGTATCGACAACCAGCTGCGCGGCCGCTCCGGCCGTCAGGGCGACCCGGGCGAGTCCCGCTTCTACCTGTCGCTCGGTGACGACCTGATGCGCCTGTTCAAGGCGCAGATGGTGGAGCGCGTCATGGCGATGGCGAACGTGCCGGACGACGTGCCGATCGAGAACAAGATGGTCACCCGCGCCATCGCCTCCGCCCAGTCGCAGGTCGAGCAGCAGAACTTCGAGATCCGCAAGAACGTCCTGAAGTACGACGAGGTGCTCAACCGGCAGCGCGAGGTCATCTACGGCGAGCGCCGCCGCGTCCTGGAGGGCGAGGACCTGCACGAGCAGGTGCGTCACTTCATGGACGACACGATCGACGACTACATCGCGATCGAGACGGCCGAGGGCTTCGCCGAGGACTGGGACCTGGACCGGCTGTGGAGCGCCTTCAAGCAGCTCTACCCGATCACGGTGACGGTGGACGACCTGGAGGAGGCCGCCGGCGACCGGGCGGGCATCACCGCCGAGTTCATCGGCGAGATGGCCAAGGACGACATCCACGAGCAGTACGACGCGCGGGAGAAGCAGCTCGGCGAGGAGATCATGCGCGAGCTGGAGCGGCGCGTGGTGCTGTCGGTGCTGGACCGCAAGTGGCGTGAGCACCTGTACGAGATGGACTACCTGCAGGAGGGCATCGGCCTGCGGGCGATGGCGCAGCGCGACCCGCTGGTGGAGTACCAGCGCGAGGGCTACGACATGTTCAAGGCCATGATGGACGGCATCAAGGAGGAGTCCGTCGGCTACCTGTTCAACCTGGAGGTCCAGGTCGAGCAGCAGGTCGAGGAGGTGCCGGTGGACGCCGGTGCCGAGGACGCGGTGCCGACCCTGATCAAGCAGGACGCCCGTCCGGAGATCCGCGCCAAGGGCCTGGAGGCCCCGAAGCGGGCGGACCGGCTGCACTTCTCCGCCCCGACGGTGGACGGCGAGGGCGGTGTCGTGCAGGGCGAGTTCGACAACGGCGACGCCGACGGCGACCTCCCCGAGTCGGACGGCCTGACCCGGGCGGAGCGCCGTCGCGCCGCCAAGGGCGGCCGGCGCCGCAAGAAGTAGCGGCGGCGTCACAGGGCACTTCCGCGGTGACGCGGGCGGCCGGGGCCGGACTCCTTCGGGGGCCGGCCCCGGCGGCGTCTCAGCGGGCCTCCACGGCGGTGCAGCGCCAGCAGCCGGGGCCGCCGCCCGGTGGGGCGGTGTCGCGCTCCAGGCGGAAGGCGAGCGCCCGCACGATGCCGGGGGCGAGGGCGACGGTGGCGGCGACCTCGATGGCCGTGCCGTCGGAGGAGGGCGACACCCGTGGCCTGCCGAGCAGCCGGGGGGTGTGCCCGCGGGCGACGTAGCCCCAGTCGGCGCGGGCGTTCACCAGGTCCCACAGGCAGTCGTAGGCCTCGGGGCGCACGCGTCCGGCGAGGGCGGCGACGGGCCGGCGTCCGGTGAGGACGTCCAGCAGCCGCCCGGCGAACCAGACATGGGGCGGCAGGGCGGTGACGGTGTGCGCGCGGACGGTCGCATTGGGTGACGGTGTGCTGACAGGCATGTGGGACCCCCGTGGTCTACCGATTGGTAACCGGGTTGTACGCGGGGTGCCGCGGGGTGCGGAAGCCGGGCGGGGGTGACGCGGGGGGTGGCCCGGGATTCACCTATCCGGAGTGCCGCGCACGTATGCTGACGCCATGCGCGTCTACATCCCCACGACCCTTCCCGGCCTGGCCGAGGCGCACAAGGCCGGCGAACTGGGCCCCGCCCCGCTGGACGCCTTCGCGGTCACCCCGAGCCTGCGCGAGTGGTACGTCTCCGACGACATCGAGGAACTGGAGTACGCGGCCCTGACCCGGGCCGCCCAGAGCTCGCTGCGGCAGCTGGCGCTGACCCCGGACGCGCCGCGCCGCCGTGTCGTGCTCGCCGTGGACGTCGCCGACGCCGCCGTCTCCTTCGACCCCGACCGCGCCCTGGACCCCTCCGCCCTCGGCGCGGTCCGGCTGTCGGCGCCCGTGCCGATGGCGCGGGCCGCGGCGGTGCACGCGGACGCCGACGAGGCCGAGGCGGACATCGCCGCGGCCGCGGGGGCCCTGGGCGCGGCCGATGCCGGGGACGACGACGCGCGCTTCACGGTCGACGGCGCGGAGGACCACGAGCTGCTCTGGTACGCCACGCAGGAGATCCCCACGCTGATCGCGTGACCCGTGTCGCTGGCCGCCCGGACGCGGCCCCGGCGGGCGCCGGTGTCTACGATGCTGCTTCGTATGTGACCTCGGCACTTGCCTTGGGCCGGGAGGGTCTGGGTACGGTTCCGGATGTGAACGCGCATCTGGTGTGGGACTGGAACGGCACGCTGCTCCACGACATCGACGCGGTGATCGAGGCGACGAACGCCTCCTTCGCCGAGATCGGCCTCCCGCGGATCACGCTGGAGCGCTACCGCGAGCTGTACTGCGTGCCCGTGCCGAAGTTCTACGAGCGGCTCATGGGACGTCTGCCCACCGAGGACGAGTGGGAGGTGATGGACGAGATCTTCCATCGCCACTACTGGGCCCTCGCCGGCACCTGCTGCCTCGCGGAGGGCGCCGCGGAGATCCTGGCCCGCCGGCGGTACGAGGGGCTGACCCAGTCGCTGTGCTCGCTGGCCCCGCACGAGCAGCTGATACCGATCCTGCGCACGCACGGCATCGAGAACCACTTCGTGCGCGTGGACGGCCGCACCGAGGGCAGTCACACGGGCAAGTCCGAGCAGATGGCGCGGCACCTGGCGGCGATGGACGGCATAGCGGCGGGCCGGGTCGTGGTCATCGGCGACGCGGTCGACGACGCGGTGGCGGCCCGGCACGTGGGCGCCCTCGCGGTGCTGTACACGGGCGGTTCGCACAGCCGGGCCAGCCTGGAGAAGGCGGGCGTCCCGGTCGTGGACACCCTGCTGGAGGCCGTGGAGACGGCCGAGGCCCTGGTCGCCTGAGGCAGGCGCCGGGCCCCGGCCGCCCGGAGCGGCGCAGGGCTCAGGTCACCGGCGCCTTGGCCCGCAGCACGGTCAGGAACTCCCGCATCCACGAGGGGTGGTCCGGCCAGGCGCGGGAGGAGACCACCATGCCGTCCACGACGACGGCGGTGTCCTGGAAGCCGGCGCCCGCCGCCTCCATGTCCATTTCCAGTGCCGGGTAGGCGGTGACGCGGCGCCCGCTGAGGGCGCCCACCGCGGCGGTCAGCAGCGGCCCGTGGCAGATCTGGGCGACGGGCTTGTCGGCGTCGAAGAAGGCCTTGAGCACCTTGCGCAGTTCGGGGTCGTTGCGCAGGTACTCGGGGGCGCGCCCGCCGGGGACGACGACGGCCGCGTACGCGCCGGGGTCGACGTCCGCGAAGGACAGGTCCGCCTGCCAGGTGTAGCCCGGCTTCTCGGTGTAGGTGTCGAAGCCCTCCTCGAAGTCGTGCACGACGAACCGGAGCTTCTTGCGGCTGGGCGCCGCGATGTGCACCTCGTATCCCTCTTCGAGGAGCCGCTGGTACGGGTACATGACTTCGAGCGACTCGGCCGCGTCGCCGGTGACGATCAGGATCTTGGTGGCCATGACCGGGTTTCCCGTCCCTTCCCGTGGCGTGAGTGAACGTCTCGTTACGACCTCCGTACGGTCACCTCCTCAACCTGCACCCGCGCGGCCGGACTGTCCAGTTCGTCAAAGATTGGTTCGTGCTTTTGTACACAAAGAGGCCCTGACAGCCCCCCCGGCCGTAGCGATAGCCTTACAGCGTGATCAGCGCTGATCCATCGATCACCACGACCTACGTCACGCAACGGCGCGCGACAGGGAGCATGAGGACATGCAGACCAAGCTGGACGAAGCCAAGGCCGAGCTGCTGGAACGGGCGGCCCGCGTGGGCCCCGGACCTTCGGCGGGGGGAACGCCGGCTCCCGGCCAAGCAGGGGCGGACGGCAGTGCGGGCCCGGTGAAGGAGGCGCTGGACTCCTTCCTCCAGCGCTACTACCTGCACAGCGCGCCCGAGGACCTGGTCCACCGCGACCCGGTGGACGTCTACGGCGCCGCCCTGTCCCACTACCGCCTCGCCGAGGTACGCCCGCAGGGCACCGCGAACGTGCGCGTGCACACGCCCTCGGTCGAGGAGAACGGGTGGACGTGCAGCCACACGGTCGTGGAGGTGGTCACCGACGACATGCCGTTCCTCGTCGACTCCGTCACCAATGAGCTGTCCCGGCAGGACCGCGCGATCCACGTGGTCGTCCATCCGCAGATGCTCGTGCGCCGCGACCTGACCGGCAACCTGCTGGAGGTGCTGGAGGCCGTTCCCGGCGACGGCACGCAGCTGCCGCACGACGTGCTGACCGAGTCCTGGATCCACGTCGAGATCGACCGCGAGACCGACCGCGAGGACCTCAAGCAGATCGGCGCCGACCTGCGCCGGGTGCTGTCCGACGTCCGCGAGGCCGTCGAGGACTGGCAGAAGATGCGCGACGGCGCGCTGCGCATCGCCGACGAGCTCGCCGCGACCCCGCCGTCGCTGCCCGAGCAGGAGGTCGGCGAGGCCTGGGAGCTGCTGCGCTGGCTGTCCGACGACCACTTCACCTTCATCGGCTACCGGGAGTACGCGCTCACCACGGAGGACACCCCCGAGGGCCAGGAGGACGTGCTCACCGCGGTGCCCGGCACCGGGCTCGGCATCCTGCGCTCCGACCCGCACCACCACGACGACGAGGGCCGCCACAACGCGCACCCGGTGTCGCCGTCGTTCAACCGGCTGCCCGTCGACGCCCGCAAGAAGGCCCGCGAGCAGCGGCTGCTGATCATCACCAAGGCGAACAGCCGGGCCACCGTGCACCGGCCGTCGTACCTGGACTACATCGGCGTCAAGAAGTTCGACGCCGACGGCAACGTCATCGGAGAGCGCCGCTTCCTCGGGCTGTTCTCCTCGGCCGCGTACACCGAGTCGGTGCGCCGGGTGCCGGTCATCCGCCGCAAGGTCGCCGAGGTGCTGGAGGGCGCCGGGGTCTCGCCGGACAGCCACGACGGCCGCGATCTGCTGCAGATCCTGGAGACCTACCCGCGCGACGAGCTGTTCCAGACCTCGCCGGACGAGCTGCGGCAGACCGTCACCAGCGTGCTGTACCTCCAGGAGCGCCGCCGGCTGCGGCTGTTCCTGCGGCAGGACGAGTACGGGCGCTACCTGTCCGCGCTGGTCTACATGCCCCGCGACCGCTTCACCACGGCGTCCCGGTTGCGGCTGACGGACATCCTCAAGGAGGAACTCAACGGCGTCACCGTCGACTTCACCGCCTGGAGCACCGAGTCGGTGCTCTCCCGGCTGCACTTCGTGGTCCGGGTCGCCCCCGGCACGCGGCTGCCGCAGCTCAGCGAGGGCGATGTCGACCGTATCGAGGGCCGGCTGACCGAGGCCGTGCGCTCCTGGTCCGACGGCTTCGCCGAGGCGCTGAACGCCGAGTGCGGCGAGGAGCGCGCCGCCGAGATGAACCGCCGGTACGCGCAGGCCTTCCCCGACGGCTACCGCGCCGACTTCAGCCCGCGTGCCGCCGTCGCCGACCTGCAGCACCTGGAGCGGCTCAACGGCGAGGACTTCTGCCTCAGCCTGTACGAGCCGGTCGGTGCCGCCCCCGGCGAGCGCCGGTTCAAGATCTACCGCACCGGTGCGCCGGTGTCGCTGTCCGCGGTGCTGCCGGCGCTCCAGCGCCTGGGCGTCGAGGTCACCGACGAGCGCCCCTACGAGCTGCGCCGTACGCCCTCCTCGTCGCAGGACGGCGAGGAGAGCGCGGGCCGTGCCTGGATCTACGACTTCGGGCTGCGCATCGACCCCTCGCTCGGCGACCTCGGGGACGACGCCCGCGAGCGCTTCCAGGACGCCTTCACCGCGACCTGGACCGGTCGGGCCGAGAACGACGGCTTCAACTCGCTGGTGCTGAGCGCCGGTCTGACCTGGCGTCAGGCGATGGTGCTGCGCGCCTACGCCAAGTACCTGCGGCAGGCCGGTACGGCCTTCTCGCAGGACTACATGGAGGACACCCTCCGCAACAACGTCCACACCACCCGGCTGCTGGTCAACCTCTTCCAGGCGCGCCTGTCCCCGGACCACCAGCGGGCCGGCAGCGAGCTGACCGACGCCCTGCTGGAGGAGGTGGACGCCGCCCTCGACCAGGTCGCGAGCCTGGACGAGGACCGCATCCTGCGCTCCTTCCTCACGCTGATCAAGGCGACGCTGCGCACCAACTACTTCCAGCGCGCCGAGGGCGGCAAGCCGCACGCCTACCTGTCGATGAAGTTCGACCCGCAGGCGATCCCGGACCTGCCCGCGCCGCGCCCGGAGTACGAGATCTGGGTGTACTCCCCGCGGGTGGAGGGCGTGCACCTGCGCTTCGGCAAGGTCGCCCGCGGCGGCCTGCGCTGGTCCGACCGGCGCGAGGACTTCCGTACCGAGGTGCTGGGCCTGGTCAAGGCGCAGATGGTGAAGAACACCGTCATCGTGCCGGTCGGCGCGAAGGGCGGCTTCGTCGGCAAGCGGCTGCCCGACCCGGCGGCCGACCGCGACGCGTGGCTGGCCGAGGGCATCGCCTCGTACAAGACCTTCATCTCCGGTCTCCTGGACATCACCGACAACCTGGTGGGCGGCCAGGTCGTGCCGCCGGCCGACGTGGTCCGCCACGACGGCGACGACACCTACCTGGTGGTCGCGGCCGACAAGGGCACCGCGTCGTTCTCCGACATCGCCAACGAGGTCGCGAACTCCTACGGCTTCTGGCTCGGCGACGCGTTCGCCTCCGGCGGCTCGGTCGGCTACGACCACAAGAAGATGGGCATCACGGCCCGCGGCGCGTGGGAGTCCGTCGAGCGGCACTTCCGCGAGATGGGGCACGACACCCAGAACGAGGACTTCACCGTCGTCGGCGTCGGCGACATGTCCGGTGACGTGTTCGGCAACGGCATGCTGCTCAGCGAGCACATCCGGCTGGTCGCGGCCTTCGACCACCGGCACATCTTCCTCGACCCGACGCCGGACGCGGCGGTCTCCTTCGCCGAGCGGCGCCGGATGTTCGAGCTGCCGCGGTCCTCGTGGGCGGACTACGAGACCAAGCTGATCTCGGCGGGCGGGGGGGTCTTCCCGCGCAGCGCGAAGGCGATCGCGCTCACCCCGCAGATCCGCAAGGCGCTCGGCATCGAGCAGCCGGCGGCGAAGATGACGCCGGCCGACCTGATGAAGGCGATCCTCAAGGCCCCGGTGGACCTGCTGTGGAACGGCGGCATCGGCACGTACGTCAAGTCGTCCACCGAGACGCACCTGGACGTCGGCGACAAGGCCAACGACGCCATCCGCGTGGACGGTGCCGAGGTCCGTGCCAAGGTCATCGGCGAGGGCGGCAACCTGGGTCTGACCCAGCTCGGCCGCATCGAGTTCGCCCTGGCCGGGGGCCGGATCAACACCGACGCCATCGACAACAGCGCGGGTGTGGACGCCTCCGACCACGAGGTCAACATCAAGATCCTGCTCAACGCGGTCGTCGCCGAGGGCGACATGACGGTCAAGCAGCGCAACACCCTGCTGGCCGAGATGACCGACGAGGTCGGCTCCCTGGTGCTGCGCAACAACTACGCGCAGAACGTGGCGCTGGCCAACAGCATGGCCCAGTCGGCCAGTCTGCTCCACGCCCAGCAGCGGTTCATCCGCAGGCTGGTGCGCGACGGCAAGCTCGACCGGGCGCTGGAGTTCCTGCCCACCGACCGGCAGATCCGCGAGCGGCTGGCCGCCGGCCAGGGCCTGACGCAGCCGGAGCTTGCCGTCCTGCTGGCCTACACCAAGATCACCGCGGCGGAGGAGCTGCTCGCCACCGGCCTGCCGGACGACCCGTACCTGCGGCGGCTGCTGGACGCGTACTTCCCGAAGGCGCTCGGCGAGCGCTTCTCCGCGCAGATCGACGGTCACGCGCTGCGCCGCGAGATCATCACGACGGTGCTGGTCAACGACACCGTCAACACCGGTGGCAGCACCTTCATCCACCGCTTCAAGGAGGAGACCGGGGCCACCAGCGAGGAGATCGTCCGGGCGCACACCGCCGCCCGCGCGATCTTCGGGCTGAGCCGGATCTGGGACGACGTCGAGGCGCTCGACAACGTCGTGCCGGCCGACGTCCAGACCCGTGTCCGGCTGCACTCGCGGCGGCTGGTGGAGCGGGCCTCGCGCTGGCTGCTCAACAACCGGCCGCAGCCGCTGCAGATCGCGGAGACCATCGAGTTCTTCCAGGACGGGGTCACCCGGGTCTGGGCCGAGCTGCCCAAGCTGCTGCGCGGCGCGGACCTGGAGTGGTACCAGTCGATCCACGACGAGCTGACCGGCGCGGGCGTGCCGGAGGAACTGGCCACCAAGGTCGCCGGATTCTCCTCCGCCTTCCCGGCGCTGGACATCGTGGACGTCGCCGACCGCAGCGGCAAGGACGCGCTGGCGGTGGCCGAGGTCTACTACGACCTGGCCGACCGCCTGCAGATCACGCAGCTGCTGGACCGGATCATCGAACTGCCGCGCGCCGACCGGTGGCAGTCGATGGCCCGCGCCTCCATCCGCGAGGACCTGTTCGCCGCGCACGCCGCGCTGACGGCGGACGTGCTGTCGGTGGGCAACGGCTCCTCCACGCCGGAGCAGCGCTTCAAGAAGTGGGAGGAGGCCAGGGGCGCCCTGGTCGCCCGGGCCCGCACCACCCTGGACGAGATCCAGGGGTCGGAGGCGTTCGACCTGGCGAACCTGTCGGTGGCGATGCGGACCTTCCGCACGCTGCTGCGCACGCACCGCTGACGGTCCCCGCGCGGGTCCGTGGCACGGCGAAGGGGCCGGGGGTTCTCCCCCGGCCCCTTCGCCGTCGTCCGGTGAGCCGGCGGCGGGTTCCCGTCACCCGATCCGGTAGAGGCGTTCGCGCGTCTTCGGGCCGGTGGCGACCAGCGTGGCGTCCGCGGGGACGGGCGCCCCGGGCGCCGTCATGATCCAGCGGACGTGGTAGCGGCGGGCGATGGCCTGCCGCTGGTCCGGTGCGGTCGTCGGGGCCAGGAAGGTCCGGACGTCGGCGGCGCGGCGGTCCCGTTCGGCCGCCGTGGTCGACGGGTCGGGCCAGGTGGGGGCGACCAGGAACGCGCCGTAGGCGGGCATCACATGGGCGGGCCCGTAGGCGTTGGTCAGGAGGACGTCGCCGACCGCCACGTGCCGCTGCGCCCACTCGTAGCTCGGCCAGTGGTTCAGCCGCTGCAGATGGACCGCCGGCGGCACGAAGCGCGTCGGGACGATCGCGCCCGCCTGCGCCACCAGGCCCACGCACGCCGCCACGGCGGCCACGGGCGCCAGCACCGCGCGCAGCAGCGTCCACGGCGGGGCCTCGGCGAGTTCGACCGCCAGCGCGAACTGCAGCGGCACCAGCAGCAGGCCGAAGATCCGCCCGTAGGAGTACTCCCCGCTGAACCAGCCGTACGCGGCGACCGCGCAGTCCCCGGCGAACATCAGCACCAGCGGGTCCAGCGGGTTGAACCGCAGCCGGTACAGCAGCGCGGGCAGGCCGGCCAGGGCGAGCCCGTACCACTGCCACAGGTCGCCGTAGAGCTGCCGGTGGATCCCGTCGACCGTCGGGTCGCCCAGCAGTGCGGAGAGGCTGAAGTACGGCCACCACCCGGCGACCGCGAAGGCGACGGCGGCGGTCAGCGCCCAGCGGCCCAGGATCCCGGCGACGATCGGGGTCTGCTGGAGGCCGAGCACGAGGGCGGCCACGCCGATGACGGCGCCCATCGCCGTGAACGGGTGGACGAGCAGGATGACGCCGAGCAGCAGGCCGAGCCCCGCGTGCAGCCAGGGCCCGCCGACGCCGCGCCGCGTGGTGCGCGCGGTGATCGCCCACGCCCAGAACGTCAGGCCGATCGCGAACGCGCTCGGGTAGGTCAGCCCGCGGGTCAACGACTGGAGTCCGAGGAAACCGCTCCACTGCTTGTGCTCCGGTCCCCACAGCAGCACGAACGCCGCCAGGGCCAGCACCGGCGCCCAGCGGCGCGTGCTGAGGGTGCGGGTGAAGGCGCCGATGCCGGTGACGACCAGGGCGAGGTTGAGCGGGCCGCAGCCCTTCAGCAGCTGCCAGCCCGGCACCCCGGTGAGCCTGCTCAGCAGCCCCAGCAGCACCGTGAAGGGGGTGAAGTAGGGGCTGCCGGCGCCGGGCATGTCGAGGAGCGGGTTGGACGGGTGCCGCCAGTCCGCCGCGATCCGCTCGATCGCGGCGGCGTGCTGCCCGAAGTCGGCGGAGGGCACGGCGTCCCAGGTGCGCAGGGCAACCACCAGCCAGAACAGGGTGCCCAGGATCAGGTAGGGCGAGGGGCGCCGCACCCGGCGCAGCTCGTAGGTCTGGATCCGCCAGTCCCGCTGGGTCGTCAGAACGCCGGTCACGCAGCCCTCCCGGCCGTCGTCAGCTCGTCTCCACGATGTTCGAGCGTGGCACGCGCTGCTGCATCCCCTGCGGGTCCGTACGGGGACGTGTCCGTATCCGGCCACCCGTTCGCAGGAGGAGGTTACGGCCGACTGGCGGTGCCGGGACGGGCCTGCCTGGCTCAGTCGTGTGCGGCGTCCGGCAGGCCGAGGAGGCGGTCGGTGGCGCGGGCGGCGGCCCGGCCGTCGTCGAGGTGGCAGAAGGTCGCGCGGAAGTGGGCGTACGCGTCGGCGCTGTGCCGTGCCACGGTGTCCAGGTCGCGCAGCGCGCCGGCGACCTCGGCGGTCGACTGCAGCAGCGGACCGGGCGCCTGGGCCTCGAAGTCGGGGTAGAAGCCGCGCAGGGTGTCGCGGACGTGCTCCAGGTCGGGGACGAGGAAGAGCATCGGGCGGCCGGTGTTGGCGAAGTCCGCGGCGAGCGAGGCGTAGTCGGTGACCAGCACGTCCGCGAGCAGCAGCAGTTCGGCCGCGTCGGGGTGCGCGGACACGTCGCGGGCGAAGCCGGAGCGGCCGGGCCGCAGCCGGTCGGCGACCAGCGGGTGCGAGCGGTACAGCAGCACGTGGTCCCGGCCGAGCGCGGCCTGCGCCTCCGCCAGGTCCAGGTGCGGGGAGCGGCGGTAGTGGTCGGCGTCGTACGCGAGGTCGTCGCGCCGGGTCGGGGCGTACAGCACGACGGTGCGGCCCCGCGGGATGCCCAGCCGGTCCCGCAGTGCGGCGGCGATCTTGTCGCGGTCGTCGGCGAACAGCACGTCGGTGCGCGGCAGTCCGGTTTCGGCGACCTCGCCGTCGAAGGCGAGCGCCGTGCGCAGCGCGCCTGTGCCGGCCGCGTTCGGCGAGAGCAGCACGCTCCACTGGCGGCCCGTGTCGCGGGGCGGGCGCGGCAGGTGGGGCAGGTCCGCGCACAGGGTGCCGGCCAGGTCGCGGCCGGTGCGCTTGACCGGTGTGCCGTGCCAGGTCTGCAGCACCCGCTGGTCGGGGCGGCGGACGAACCACTGCGGCAGGTGCGTGTTGGTCACCACGTAGCGGCTGCGCGCCAGCGCCTCGTACCAGGCCGCGCTGTGCAGGACCACCGGCCGCGCGGTCCCGGGCGGCACCGCCTGGCCATCCCGCACCACCCACAGGTGCTCCAGGCCGTCGGCCTCGGGGCGGCGCAGCAGTTCCTCGTGGACGGCGCGTGGGGAGTCGCCGCAGGAGCGGCCGCCGAAGGAGCTGTACAGCACGGTCTCGCGGCGCGGCAGGCCCCGGGTGCGCGGGTAGTGCGTCTCGCGCAGGACGCGTTGCCGGTACGGGCCGCGCTGCGGCTCCGGCACGGTCGGGCCGGCCGCCACGAACAGCCGGTCGTGCAGGCGCCGGTCCACGGTGAACGCCTTGCCGCCGGAGCCCGCCGCCATCGGCAGCGCGTCGAACACCCCGGGGGCCACCCGCACGGGCGCGTCGTGCCCGCCGGCGCGCAGCCACAGGTCCCAGCGGCCCTCGGCCAGCGGCACGGTCCCGGCGAGGGTCTCGATCCGGCCGGGGCGCGCGGTCGCGGTGAAGCGGCGCCCCTCGCGGTGCGGGGGCCGGTCCGCCGGGTCCAGGGGCGCGGCGGTGCCGTCCAGGCGTACCGGGACAGCGTGCTCGACGCTGAACGTGCCATGCCGCAGCACCAGTTCGGCCCGGCCGGGGGCGGTGTCCGGGGAGAGCCGCCCGGTGAGGACGAGGGCGCCCTCGGCGGTCCAGCCGACGGCGTCCACGACCGGCTGGGGTGTGCGGTCGCGCAGCACCAGCCGCCCCGCGGTGTCGGCCTCGACCAGCAGTTCGCGGCGGAGACCGCCGAACCGGGCGTCCGTGCCGAGCGGGTAGTGGCCGGCCGGCAGGTCCCCGTCGAGATGGACCGGGCCGGTGCCCCCCGGCCGCATCAGCGCGGCCTCCCAGGTCTCGGTGGTCTCCGGGGCGATCTGCCGGGGGCCGGGCTCCAGCGCGGGCCGGGCGTCCGCGAGGTCGGCGAGGGGCACGCGGACCCGGCGGACGCCGTGGCCCGGGTCCTGAAGCGGATACGTGCGCAGCGCCCGCGTCGAGCCGAGCGTCAGGCGCAGCGCGGTGGCGTCCGGAGCGCCGGTGACGTCCAGCTCCACCGTCCCGTCGGGGCCCGCCCGGTGGTCCGTCACCGTCCCGGTCACCGGCTCCACCGACAGGTGCAGCCGCCCGGCCCGGTGGTACGGGACCACGCGGGTCCCGTCGCCCGCCGGGTACGACTGCGGGGAGGCACCGGAGCCGGATGCCGCTGCGCGCAGCCCGGCCGTGCGGATGACGCCTCTCGCCGCGACGACCACCGCGATCCGCCACCGGCCGGGCCGCAGCCGCGCCGGGTCGACGGTGATCTCGAAGCCCGACCAGTCGTAGCAGTGTTCCTCCTGGCGCGAGCCGGTCGTCGCGGCCGGGTCCTGGTGGATGCGCACCGGCAGCAGCAGCGCCTTGACCCGGCGGCGCCGGCCGTTCAGGGCGACGGCGGTGATGTGGGCGTCGCCGGGCTGCCCGGCGTCGATGTTGTGCAGGTAGGCGTGGCCGCGCAGCACCAGCCGGCCGTTCTCCCGGGCCACTTCGGCGACCTCGGCGTGCACGGGCAGGTCCGTGCGGCGCAGCCGTGCCACGGACGGGGGCAGCGCCATCGGGGCGCCGTCCGCGCCGGGGACCACCGCGCGCTTGCGCAGCGGCGGCCCGGCGACGGAGAAGCCGGCCGGGTTGGCGCGCTGGTGGTCCAGGAACGCGACGAGGTCGTCGATCCGGTCCTTGGCGACCAGGTGCCACACGATCCGCTGCGCGACGGGCAGTTCGGGGAAGACACCGCGGTCGACGCGGCCGAGGAAGTCCCGGGTGCGCTCCATGAACACCCGCCGGTACTCCGGGCCCGCCGTCGGCAGCGCCTCGACGAGGTCCTTCAGGTCGTCGGTGAGCACCGAGCGGTCCCAGGCGCGCTTGTGCGCGCCGCGGGCGGGGTGCGCGGGGTCGGCGAGGAAGCGGCTGACCGCGTCGGCGGCGGCGACGCGGTCGGCCGCGCCGCGCACGGACCGCACATCGGTGAGGCGCCGGGTGAGCGCACCGGCGTCCGCCCGCCGGTAGCAGACATGGTCGTGCAGGACGTCCACGGCCTCGGCGAGGAAGTGCGCGGGAAGGGTGAGGGGGGCGTCCGGGTACAGCACGCCCTCGGGGAAGGCGAGGCGGTGCCGGTCCCAGAAGTCGCGGCGGAAGACCTTGTTCCAGGCGGCCCGGTCGGAGAGCAGGCCGGGGTCCCGGGTGACGTGGGTGCGCGGCACGTTCCGCGTCAGGTCGCGCCGCGGCCAGGCCTCGCTGCGGCCGTCCTCGGTGAGCCGCCAGGCGTTGCCGGTGGCGAAGTCCGAGCCGGAGGCGTCCAGCATCCGTACCAGCGTCTCGTACGCGCGCGGCGGCAGGACGTCGTCACCGTCGAGGAACGCGAGGTAGGTGCTGCCCGGATCGGCGTGCCGGACACCGGTGTTGCGGGCGTGCCCGGGTCCCGCGGCGTCCTGGCGGACCAGCCGGAAGCGGGGGTCGCGGTCGGCGAAGGAGCGCGCGACGCCGGCGCCGGCGTCGGTGGAGCCGTCGTCCACGACCACGACGTCGAGCGCGTCGAGGGTCTGCGCGGCCACCGAGCGCAGGCACTCCGCCACGTGCGCCTCGACGTTGTGGACCGGGACGACGACGGTGAGGCGGGGCGTGCGCGAGGCCATCGGCTGACGTGACCCTTTCCGGGTACGGGCGGCGTGCGGGAACGAGGGGTTCAACTCGCCCCGGCCGCGTCGGTCACCTCCCCTGGGCCGAACGGGTGAACCGCGGAGTGCCCGGGTGGGCGCCTCGGGCGCCGAACTCCTGGGCGGGGCGGTGCTCGTGGGCCTGTGTCCGGGCGAGGTCCGGGGTGGGGGGCCTCCGGCGGCACGACGTGCTCGGCCGGGTCAGTCGTCTCCGCTGGGGCGGTTGCTCGGATGGGGTCCTCAGGCGTCGGGTGCCGGGTCGCGGGTTTGGTCGTGCACGCCGTCGAACTCGTGGGCGGGGCGGTGCTCGTGGGCCTGTGCCTGGGCCGGGTCCGGGTGGGGGGCCTCCGGCGGCACGACGTGCTCGGCCGGGTGGGTCGCCTCCGGCGTCCGGTTGCCCGGATGGGGTCCGTCAGCTGCCGGGTGTTGGGTGGCAGGTCTGGTTGTGCACGTCGCCGAAGTCCTGGGCGGGGCGGTGCTCGAGGGCCTGTGCCTGGGCCGGGTCTTCGGCGTCCGGTCGCCTCCGTCGGGCCGGCTGCCCGGAGGGGCGCCTCAGGCGTCGGGTGCCGGGTCGCGGGTCTGGTCGTACACGTCGCCGAAGTCCTGGGTGCGGCGGTGCTCGTGGGCCTGTGCCCGGGCGAGGTCCGGGGCGGGGGCCGGTCGGCGGGCCTCCGGCGGCACGACCGGGGGCTGTCCGCCGGGCTCGCCGAGGAACACCCGGCGCACGACGCGTTCGGCGGCGTGCCCGTCGTCCCACGGGCAGTAGCGCGCCCGGAAGGCCGCCCGCAGCCGGGTGGATTCCGGGCCGCGCCAGGCGCCGGTGCGGAGGACGGTGAGGAGTTCGTCCGCGGACCCGGCGACCGGCCCCGGCGGCTCGGCGGTGATGTCGAGGTAGGCGCCGCGCGCGATCCGGCAGGCCGTCCAGTCCTCGGCGTGCACGACGACCGGCCGGTCCAGGACGGCGTAGTCGAACATCAGGGACGCGTAGTCGGTGATCAGCCCGTCGGAGGCCAGGCACAGTTCCTGCACGCTGCGGTGCGCGGAGACGTCGAGCACGTTGCCCGGCAGGTCCTCGGGGAGGCCGGCCGCCCACCCGCGGTACAGGACGGCGAATCCGGGGCCGAGTTCCCGGCCGAGGCGGGCCGGGTCGGCGGCCGGGCGGAAGCCGTGCCGGTGGTCGCGGTGGGCCGGGGCGTACAGCAGGGCGGTGACGCCCTCGGGCAGGCCGAGGGCGGCGCGCAGGCGCAGCACGTCGTCCGCGGACGCCTGGAGCAGCACGTCGTTGCGGGGCTGGCCGTACTCCAGGGTGGCGTAGCCGGCCGGGTAGGCGCGTTCCCAGACCACCGAGGAGTGCGGGTTGGCCGACAGGCAGTAGTCCCAGCGGTCGGTGTGGGCGAGCATGCGGGCGAAGTCCCGGCCGGCCGAGGCGGCGGGGTCGTCCTGCACGTCCAGGCCCATGTGGCCGAGCGGGGTGCCCTGGTGGGTGTGCAGGTTCACCTGGCCCGGGCGTTTGGCGTACGCGTGGGGGAAGTTGACGTTGTTGATCAGGTACGTGGCGCGGGCCAGCGCCGTCCAGTACGCGGGGGAGTCCGGCTGGAGGCGGCGCACCCCGGGCGGCAGTGTGCCGGCGTGCTCCGGTGTGGTGATCCAGGCGGTGCGCAGGTGCGGGGCGAGGCCGCGGACGGCGGTCTCCACGGCGGCGGGGTTGCAGGCGTAGCCGCCGTACCGGTCGGCGGTGAAGACGGCGAGCCGCGGGTCCAGGGGGCGGTGCCGCTGGAGGCGGTAGTGCGTTCGCAGGGCGGCCGCGCGCCCCGCGAGGCGGGCGGTCCGCGCCAGTGCGCGCAGCCGCCGGCGCAGGGTCCCGGCGGCCCGTACGGCGTCGAAGACATGGCGGGCGCCGAGCCGCACCAGCAGCCGCCGCGGGCCGCCGGCGCGGCCGGGGTCCTGCGGGCGCAGCCGGCGCAGGGTCTGCCCGCAGCGCCCGAAGTACGCGGCGCGCGACGAACGGGGCAGCCGGCCGGGGCTGTTGTAGATCAGCAGCAGGTGGTCGGCCATCCGCCGGTGCAGCGCGGGGCGCCACCGGTCGTGCACGGGATGGCGGTCGAGGTGGTCGAAGAGTCGGTCGTACTGGTCGAAGACGTCGAAGTGGTGGCTGCTCGTGGTGCGCCGGATGCTGCCGCGGCGGCGCTGCCGGTGGTGCACGCAGACCCGGTCGAGCACCGCGACGCTGCCGGCGCCGAGCAGTGCCGGGTACGTCCAGGGCACGTCCTCGTACCAGCCGGGCGGGAAGGACAGGCCGTGCCGTTCGACGAACTCCCGCCGGTAGGCCTTGTTCCAGGCCACCGGCGGCAGTCGCAGCAGTTCGGGGCGGTCGGTGAGGGGGCCGGGCGGCGGTCCGCCGTGGGAGAGCAGGTGGGAGCGGCGGTCGCGGGCGACGCGGCCGTCCCAGTAGGTGCGGGCGTGGTCGAAGACCAGCAGGTCGGGTCCCGCCGTCTCGGCCAGCCGGTCGGCGACGGCCCGCAGCGCACCGGGGGTGAGGGTGTCGTCGCCGTCGAGGAAGAGCAGGTAGTCGCCGGTGGCGTGGGCGATGCCGGCGTTGCGGGCGCGCCCGACGCCGGTGTTCTCGGCCAGGTGCACGGCGACGACCCGGCGGTCGCGGGCCGCGTAGGAGTCGATGATCGCGCCGCAGCCGTCGGGGGAGCGGTCGTCGACGGCGATCAGTTCGACGTCGGTGAAGCTCTGGCCGAGCACGGACTCCAGGCACTCGTGCAGATAGGCCTGCACCTGGTGGACGGGCACGATGACGCTGAACCGGGGCAAGGCAGCACATCCGTAGGATCGACGTACGCGGCTTGTGCCCGTTATATCCCTTCGGGTGTGCCGCGTCCGGCGACCGTTCCGGCCACGGAGTGTTGCCGGGCCCCGGTCCCGCGCGCCTATTTCACGGCGCCCGCCATGACGCCGGAGACGAACTGCCGCTGGAAGGCGAAGAAGACGACCAGCGGGACCACCATCGACACGAAGGCGCCCGGCGCCAGGATGTCGATGTTGTTGCCGAACTGCCTGACCTGCTGCTGCAGTGCGACGGTGATGGGCTGGGAGTCGGCGTTGGAGAAGATCAGCGCCACCAGCATGTCGTTCCACACCCACAGGAACTGGAAGATGCCGAGCGAGGCGATCGCGGGACCGCCCAGCGGCATGATCACCCGCGCGAACAGCCGCAGCTCGCCCGCCCCGTCCAGCCGCGCGGCCTCCAGCAGCTCCCGCGGGATCTCCGCGAAGAAGTTGCGCAGCAGGAAGATCGCGAACGGCAGGCCGAAGCCGGTGTGGAACAGGACGACGCCGATGATGTCGCCGAAGATCCCGATGTCCCCGAACAGCTGCGCCACCGGGACCAGCGCGATCTGCACCGGCACCACCAGCAGCCCCACGACGAGCAGGAACAGCCGGTCCCTGCCCGGGAACTCCATCCAGGCGAAGGCGTAGCCCGCCAGCGACCCGATGACCACCACCAGCAGCGTGGCCGGCACCGTGATCAGCGCGGTGTTCAGCAGCGAGGAGGTGACGGCGTCGTTGCCCAGCAGCGCGCGGTAGTTGGCGGCGGTCAGCTGCGAGGGCGCGGTGAACACCTTCCACCAGCCCGAGGCGGCGATGTCCACCGGTCCGCGGAACGAGGAGATCAGCAGCCCCGCGGTCGGCATCAGCCAGAACAGCGCGACCAGCACGAGGAACACGCGCAGCGCGCCGCCGCCGGCCCGTTCCGCCAGGCGCGCGGCGAGCGGCCGCCTCGCGGCCGTGGCGGCGTTTCCCGGGCGGGAGGGTCGCGCCGGTCCCGCGGATCCTGCCGGCTCCGCCGGCTCCGCTGTGCCTGCGACGGTGGTCATCGGCGGGCCTCCCTGCGCAGACGGCGGATGTTGAACACCATGACCGGGACGACCAGGAGCAGCAGGACGACGCCGATCGCGCTGCCCACGCCCTGGTTGTTGCCGCCCCCGAAGGACGACAGGAACAGTTGCAGCGCCAGCACGTTGGCGTCGTCCTGCGAGGTGCTGGGCGCGATGATGTAGACCAGGTCGAAGATCTTCATCACGTTGATCATCAGCGTGACGACCACCACGACCAGCACCGGCGCCAGCAGTGGCACGGTGATCCGGCGGAACACCTGCCACTCGTTGGCGCCGTCGATCCGCGCCGCCTCCATCAGCTCCCGCGGCACCCCGGCGAGCCCCGCGGCGATCAGCACCATCGCGAAGCCCGCCCACATCCACAGGTAGGCGCCGATGATGGCGGGCGTCACCAACGCAGGCCCCAGCCAGTCGATCCCGTTGTACGGCTGCGCGAAGTTCGAGGCGGGCAGCCGCAGTCGGGCACCGTCCGCCGAGGCCGGGAGCGCGAAGGTGCCGTCCGCGCCGGAGGTCGCGGAGGCCACCACCCTGCCGTCCTTGACGGCCTCCACCCTGACTCCCTCCAGCGCCTTCTCCCCGCTGTCGACGGCTCCCGCGTTGCCTCCGCCGCCCGGCGTGAAGTCCAGCCACACCGTTCCGGTCACCCCCGGGCCGGGGGCCGCCTGCCGGGCGTCGCCGGTGCCCGCCGGGAGCTTCGCCGCCGGGATGCCGATCAGCGGCAGCGCGACGGCCGTGCCGTCCCGCGCCGCCTGCCGCGTGGTGTACGAGCCGCCGCCCGAGGCCGCGAGGTCCCCGCCGGGCCGGGGCCGGGCGCCGGGGTAGGCGGAGGAGCCGGCGAAGGTGTCGTGGACGCCGACGACGACCGCGTTCGCCGCGCCGCGCGCCGGGTCCTGCTCGAACACCAGCCGGAAGATGATCCCCGCCGCCAGCATCGAGATCGCCATCGGCATGAAGACGACCAGCTTGAACGCGGTGCCCCAGCTGACCCGTTCGGTCAGCACCGCGAAGACCAGGCCGAGCGCCGTGGCGAGGACCGGCGCCACGACCACCCAGACCGCGGTGTTGCGCAGCGCGGTCAGGGTGCTGTCGTCACTGAAGACCGAGCCGTAGTTCGCCAGCCCGACGAAGCCCGAACCCGCCTTGTCGAAGAGGCTGCGCCGGACGGTGTACCCGATCGGGTAGACCACCAGCGCGCCCAGCAGCACCAGCGCGGGCAGCAGGAAGACCGCCGCCACCCAGCGCCGTGTGCCCGCCACGCCCTTGCGCCGCACCGGGGGAACGCCGCCCGGGGCGGCCGGGCCCCGCGCGGTTGCCGCCGTCGCCATCGCGGCCGCCTCAGCCGGCGTACGCCTTGGCGGCGTCCGCTTCCAGCTTCGCCTGCGCCCCCGCCACGTCGGAGGGGTTCTTCAGGAAGTCCTGGAGGTCCTTCCACTCGCCCTTGCCCGCGGTGCCGCCGAAGGCCGCCGGGGCCTGGTCGGACATGTCGAAGCGGAAGTCGTCGCCCGCCGCGACCAGGCCCTGCGCGATGGAACGCGAGACCTCGTCCGGGTAGACCGACAGGTCCAGCGACTTGTTCGGCGACACGAAGCCGCCGGAGGACGCCCACACCCCGGCCGCGTCCGTGGAGGCGAGGAAGGTCACCAGCGCCTGCGCCGCCTTGGAGTCCTTCAGCACGACGCCGACGTCACCGCCGCTGACCACGGGCGCCTTGCCGGAGCCGACCGCCGGGAAGGGGAAGACCTTGGCGTCCTCGCCGACCTTCGCCTTGGTGTTGTCGCCGATGAACGCGCCGACGAAGTCGCCCTCGTAGACCATCGCGGCCTTCGGCGGGTTGCCGGTGAAGGTCTGCGTCACCGACGTGGGGAAGTCGGTGTGCAGGGCGCCGCTCTGGCCGCCGGCGATCAGGTCCTGCTTGCCGAAGAGGCCGCCGAGGGTGGTGAGGGCCTCCTTGACCGAGGGATCGGTCCACTTGATCTTGTGGGCGGCGAGCTGGTCGTACTTCTCCGGCCCGGCCTGGGAGAGGTAGATGTTCTCGAACCAGTCGGTGAGGGTCCAGCCGTCGCCGCCGCCCACCGACACCGGCGGCGTGCCCGACTCGAAGACCGTCTCCGCGGTCTTGAGGAAGTCGTCCCAGGTGGTGGGGGGTTGCGAGATGCCGGCGTTCTCGAAGGCCGTGGTGTTGTACCAGACCAGCGACTTGTTGGCGGCCTTGGCGTAGACGCCGTACTGCGTGCCCTCGTACGCGCCGAGGTCCTTCCAGCCCTGCGTGAAGTTCTTGTCCAACTGGGCCTGCGCTTCCGGGCCGAGCGGCTTCAGCCAGCCCTTCTGCGCGAACTGCCGCAACACGCCGACCTGCGGCAGGAACGCCACGTCCGGCGGCTGCCCGCCCTCGATCTTGGTGCCGAGGAACGTGGAGACGTTGTCACCGGTCGGCACGAACGTCACTTCGGCGCCGGTGCGCTTGCCGAACTCGTCGAGGACCTTCTGGAAGTTCTTCTGCTCGGGGCCGGTCCACACCGCCGCGACCTCGAGGCTCTGCCCCTTGAGGTCCGGTAGTGCCACTCCGCCGCTACCGCCGCCCGAACCGCTCGGCGAGGCACCGCCGTTGCCGCCCTCGTCGCTCTTTCCGTCGTTGTCGCCGCCGCCGCAACCGGCCGCCGTCAGTGCCAGGGCGGCCGCCGCCACCGCGGCGACGACGGCCCTGCGCGTACCTCGCGTGCGCCTGCTGGATGTCCGCATCTGCCTGCCCATCCCGTCAGCGCGGACCCGCGCCGCGGTGGCAGCCGCCGGATGGCCTGGGCAGCTGCGCCGGGCGTACCGTCCCGCGTCATCCGCTGTTCCGCGTTCAGTGTTACGCCCGCTCGGATGACCGCCGCAAGCCCGCCCATGCACGCGGCGGTTGGATCGTGACCGTCATGTGACCGGCGAGCCGGTCGTACGGGCGAGGGAGCCGTCGGCGCGGCGGACGTACAGGGTGAGGGTTTTCGCGGATCCGGTGAGCGCGGCGCCGGTGCGGCTGGTGGCGCTCACCGGGACGGGCGCCCAGCCGGCGCCGGCGCCCACGGCGGCGGCCAGCCGGCCGTCGCCGGACGGTGCCACGACGTACAGCCGGCCCCCGGACACGGCGGCCTCCGGACGGCCGGTCGCCTCCAGGCCCGTGACGGCTTCCGACGGGCGCCAGGCGCCGTTGACGTACGGCAGGCGCAGCACCGCCCCGTCCGCTTTGCGCACCACAAAGGCGTCCAGGGTGCCGGGGCCGCGCGAGACCAGGCCCGGCGCGGAGGTGATACGGCCGGCGGTGGGCACCAGCGCCCAGGCGTTCCAGCGGCCGTCGACCCAGGAGGAGGTGACCAGGTCGCCGCTGGAACGGGCGACCAGGTCGATCCGGCCGGGGGCGGAGGACGCGGCGGCCGGGGTGGTGTCGAACGTGGCGGGCTGGTCGACCTGGTACCAGCCGCCCCACGCACCGTCGGTCAGGGTGCGCCGGTAGACCTTGTGGTCCGTGCCGAGCGCGAACACGTCGAGCTGTCCGGCGCGCGAGGAGACCGCGGAGGGGTCGTCGGCGACGCTTATCCCGGTGAGCCGGTGCCAGCCGCCGTCCACCAGGTACCACAGGTTCCGGTCGGTGCCCCGGGTGAAGACGTACGTCGCGCCGGCGCCCGTGACCGCGCGCGGCCGGCCGGTGGTCTCGACGCCGGCCACCGGGAGCGGCGGCAGCGCCGTCAGCCCCGTCCAGTGCAGCGACGCCTCCCCGGTCGCGTCGGCGGCGTCCTCGGCGGTGCCGGCGGAACTGACGGCGCCCTGCGGGGAGGCCGCGGCGCCGGTGGGCGCGGTGGGGGTCGGCGCGTCCGGTGTGGAGTCGCCAGGCTCCCGGTCCTCGCGGCTGGTGGAGCCGCCGTCGTCGGAACCGGAGGCGGCGATGGCCCATCCGCCGAGCCCGGCGGCCACCAGGGCGGCCGCCGCGGCCGCCCCGAGCTTGGCCCGGCGGCGCTGCGGCGATTCCGTGACGGCGCGGTGCCGGTGGCGGGCCCGGGAGCGCGGGTCGTCGCCCGCGGCACGGCCCGCGGCGAGCTCCTCCGCGGTCGGCAGCTTGAGGCTGGTGTGGGTGTCCCGGGTGGAGTCCGGCGCGGCGCCCCGGACCAGCGGGACCGCGCCGCGCCGGCGGCCGGCAGGCGGGTCGTACGGCTCGCCGGCGCCCGCCGGTTCCGCGCCGAAGCCGCCGGCGTCCTCGTGGTGGTGGTCACCGGGCGCGTCCACCTCCAGCGGCGGCAGCCCGGCCAGGTCCGGCAGCAACTCCCGCAGCCGCGCGCCCACTTCGGCGGCCGTCAGGCGTGAGGCGGGCGCCTTGGCCAGGCACTGGGAGAGCAACTGCCACAGCTCGTCCGGGAGATCGGGCAGCGGCGCCACCGACTCGGTGACATGGCGGCGGAGCACCGCGCCGGGGTGGCCGCCGCCGAACGGCGTGAAGCCGGCCAGCAGTTCGTACAGGACGGTGGCGAGCGCGTAGATGTCCACGGAGGCCCGCGGCGGCAGGCCCTCGATGATCTCCGGGGCCAGGTAGTCCGGGGTACCGATGATGCGGGTGGCCCGGGTGCGGCGCGGGGAGTCCACCAGCCGGGCGATGCCGAAGTCGGTGAGCAGGGCCGGGGGCGCCCCGCCCGGTCCGGGCGGCGCGGCGGAGTCCAGCAGGACGTTCTCCGGCTTCACGTCGCGGTGGACGACGCCCGCCGCGTGCGCGGCGGCCAGGCCGTCGGCGACGTCGGCGGTGACGGAGACGGCGGCCTCCGGGGAGAGCCTGCGCTCCCGCTCCAGGCGGGAGCGCAGGTCGGTGCCGCGCACCAGGTCCATGACCAGTGCCAGGTCGGAGCCGTCGACCACCAGGTCACGGATGCCGACGATGTGCGGGTGGTGCAGTGCGAGCAGGGCGGTGCGCTCCTGGACGAAGCGGCCGACGAGGTCCTGGTCGGAGGCGAGGTCCTCGCGCAGCAGCTTGATGGCGACCGGGCCCTCGGGGCCCTCGCCCAGCCACACCGTGCCGGCGGAACCGCGCCCCAGCACCTGGTGCGCGGTGTACCGGCTGCCGATCTTGCGTCCCAAGGCTGCTCCGACTCCTCCGACGTGCCGTCGTGTTGGCGACAAAACTACGCGGATGCGAGCCGGTTGGGGGAACCAGTCGGGGGTGAGTGCGGCTTCTGCGGAAGAAATCACCCTCCAGAAGTCGACAAATCACCAGCATGGGCAATCTCAGGTGGTGAACGTGAACCAGTTGAGGTTGACGAAGTCGGCGGGCTGACCGCTGGCGAAGGTCAGATAGACGTCGTGCGTCCCGGTGATCGCCGAGGTGTTGGCCGGGACCGTCGTCCAGTTCTGCCAGCCCCCGGTGCCGCCGACCGCGAAGCTGCCGACGGGAGTCGCGGTGGGGCTGTCCAGCCGTACCTCGACCAGCCCGCTCACCCCGGCCGCGGCCCCGGAGGCGACCCGGGCCTTGAACTGGTGGGCGGCGGTGGAGCCGAAGGCGACCGCGTTGTAGCGCAGCCAGTCGCCGCCCGCGATCCAGCCCACGTCCTGGCCGCCCCCGGTGTCGGTCGTGGTCTCGGTGGCGGTGCCGGACTGGGCGGCGTACGACTCGGCCTGGATGGTGCCGTAGGCGCCCGTGCCGCCGCCTCCGCCGCCACCCCCGCCGCTGCCGGCGGAGTTCCAGACGGCCACGTAGTCGACCAGCATCGGCACGCCCGAGGCGGTCGCACCGGTCGGAGTGCCGCTGCCCGCCACGCCGTTGGGGAAGGCGCCGCCCATCGCCACGTTCAGCAGCAGGAAGTGGCCGTGGTGGGTGGCGTTGGCCCAGGTCGTCGCGTCCATCTGCGAGGCGTTGACGGAGTGGTACTGCACGCCGTCCACGGACCAGCGCAGCGTCTCGGGGCTGACGCTGCGGTCCCACTCGAAGGTGTAGGTGTGGAACGCGCCCTGGCAGGCGCTGCCCGGGCACACGCGGGTGGCGCCCAGGCCGTTGGTCTCGTTGCAGGGACCGCCGGGGTTGCCGCCGCAGTGCAGCGTGCCCCAGACCTGGTTGATCCCGTTGACGTTCTCCATGATGTCGAACTCGCCGATGCCGGGCCAGTTCTGGTAGTTGCCGCGGTAGTCGGCGCCGAGCGTCCAGAACGCGGGCCAGTAGCCGGCCGCCGCGGCACCGGTCACGTTCGGCATCTGGATGCGCGCCTCGATGCGGGCCCGGCCGCCGGCGGCCGCCTGGAAGTCGGTGCGGCGGGTCTCGATCCGGGCGGAGGTCCAGCGGCCGGAGCCGTCACGGACCGGGGTGATGCGCAGGTTGCCGTTGCCGTCCTGCTGGAGGTTGGTGCCGCTCGCGGTGTACGACTGCACCTCGCCGGTGCCCCAGTTGGCGGGGCCGCCGGGGTAGGAGGTGCCGGTGTCGGTGATCCAGTCCGTGCTGGAGGGGGCCGACCCGGCGCCGCCGGTGAAGTCGTCGCTCCAGGTCAGGGACCAGCCGGTGCCGGGCGGGGGGACGCTGGCCGAGGCCGGGCCGGGGAGGGCCGCGGCGAGCGCGAGGAGTGCGGCCGCGCTGGCCCGGACGAGCAATTTGGACGCGCGCATGACAAGTCCTCCTGTGGGGAGAGGCGGGGGAGCGCGTGAAGGGGGGTTGCCCGGGCAGTTCACTGTCCGCCCGGGCTGACGAGGCGTCAAGACGTGGCGCTTGAAAACGCTCTCAGAAATGTCCCGCCGTCATCCTGTGAACGCGCGGGCTCGGGGTGGCGGGGACGCGACGAGGTGCCGCGCCCCCGGATCCCTACGGGGCGGAGGGTGTGCCGCCGGTGGAGTCGCCCAGCGACGTGATCCCGTTCCAGATGTCGCTCACCCACGTGGAGACGGTGTCCCACAGCCCCTTGCCGGTGTCGAACCAGCCCTGCAACGGCCCGAAGTACCAGGCCAGCAGGAAGACGGCCACCAGGACGACGATCACCGTGAAGCAGCCCTTGAGGCAGCCCAGGCCCGGGATGCGCATCGGGTTGGCGCTGCCCCGGCGCGGCTCGCGGGCCGGGGGCGGCTCGGGCGCGGGCGCCCGCTGCGGCTCGTAGCGCCGGGGCTGCGGCTGCTCGTAGCGCGGCGGCACCGGCTGCTGGTGCTGCGGCCGGGGCGCGTACTGCTGCGGCTGGGGCTGCGGCGGGGCGTACTGCTGCGGCTGCGGCTGGCGGTGCTGCGGCGGACGCGGGGGCTGCTGGTGCTGGGGCTGCTGGTGCTGCTGGGGCGCGTACCCCTGGCCGCCGGGCTGCTGCTGGTAGGACTGCGGAGGCTGCTGCGGGCCCTGCTGGCGGCGCGGGCGGCGGCGCAGCGGGTCCTGCTCCGGGTCCAGGTACTGGATCTCGGTCTGCTCGGCGCGCGCCCGGGCCCGGTTGAGCTGCGACTCCCACGGGTGCGGGCCCTGCGGCGGCTCGTTCGGCGGGCCGCCCGGCACCGGGGGCATCACGCGCGTGCCGTCGCCGCCGGCCGCGGGGTGGGAACCGCCGGGGATGACCTGGGTCCGGTCGGCGCCGCCCTCGGGTCCCGCGGAGGAGGGCAGCACACTGGTGGCGGCCGTCGGGTCGTACCCGCCCATCGGCGAGCGGTTCGGCAGCACCTGGGTGGGGTCGGCGGTGCCCGGCGGCACGAGCGGGGTGTCCGGGACCGTCGCGGGCGCCGGGTCGGGCGCGAGCAGCGCGGCCACGCCGATGGCGGCCTCGGCCTGCGCGGGGGAGGCGTGGACGCCGATGCCGGCGGCCACCACGCGCAGGGCGCGGGCCAGGTTCTCGGCACTGGGGCGCTCGGCGGGCTCCTTGCGCAGGCAGCGCTCGATGACCGTCCACAGCGGCTCGGGGACGGTCGTGGGGCGGCGCGGCTCCGCGCTCAGGTGCCGCTGCAGCACTTCGAGGGCGCTCTCGCCGTGGAACGGCGGGCGGCCGGTGACGAGCTCGTACAGCAGGATGCCGGCGCCGTAGATGTCCACCGCGGAGGTCTGCGGGCGGCCCTGGGCGGATTCCGGCGCTATGTAGGCGGGGGTCCCCACGAATTCGTGGGTCCGGGTGAGGCCGGGCGAATCGGCCAGCCGCGCGATGCCGAAGTCGGTCAGCATCGGGTGCATCTGGGGACTGCCGTCGGGACCGGTGACGGTGGCGAGCAGCACGTTGGCGGGCTTCAGGTCGCGGTGCACGACGCCGTCGGCGTGGCTGGCGGCGAGCGCGTCGGCGACGGCGGCCGTCAGCAGGGCGCCGCCCACGGGGGAGAACGGGCCGTTCTCGCGCAGGTGCCGGTACAGGTCAGGGCCGTCGATGAGGTCCATCACCAGGGCCAGCAGGTCGCCCTCGACGACCAGGTCGCGCACCCGGACGATGTGCGGGTGGCGCAGCCGCAGCAGCACCGAGCGCTCCCGCAGGAAGCGCATGACGACGTCGGGGTCGCTCGCGAGCTCTTCCTTGAGCACCTTGATCGCGACGGTCTCGCCGGTGTCCCGCACCTGGGAGCGCCACACGGTGCCCGTGGCACCGCGTCCCAGCGGCTCCACCAGTTCGTATTTGCTGCCTACCGGCCGCACGTCTCGCACTCCCTGGATCTTGGCCTGGTCCGTGGCCTGTGTGCGCCCACTGTAGTGCCGCGACATGGGAGCGGAGCTCGTTCACGCACGCGGCGGGCGTGGGATTAGGACGCGGACTACGGTCGTTTGGTTGCTTTTTCCGCCCAATGCTGATCATTCAAGATCGTGAAGGTGGGCACCGGCGGCAGGCTGTCAGTGACGAGTGGGAGGATGCCCTCGCGGATCGCGGATCGCTGAGCAACGGGAGCCGGTCGGTTCGCTCTTGTACGTGTCGATGTGCCCGGGCACGGCGGGCGGGGCAAGGCCCCGTCGCGCCGGCGGACCGGGCAGAAGGGACCGTGGACGGAGATGCAGATCCGGCTGACCGTTCTCGGGCCGCGCGGCGGCCGAGGGGCGCGCTCCTCCGACGTGCTCGTCACCGCGCCCGCGGGCACTCTCCTGGGAGCCGTGGCGGGTGCCCTGACCTCCGGCACGGGCAGCTCCGGGCAGCCCGCGCGCTCGACTGCGTCGCTGGGGTCCCTGCGGTCCCTGCCACCGCTGTACGCGGGCGCCGAACGGCTGGACCCGGCCACCGCCGTGCTCGGCGTGCCACCCCTGCTCGACGGCGCCGTGCTCTCCCTGCACGCGCCCGCCGACGGCCACCACGAGGAACGCCCCTCCGCCGCCGCCCGGCTGCACGTCATAGGCGGTCCCGACGCCGGCGGGGTCCATCTGCTGCAGGGCGGCCAGATCCGGGTCGGGCGGTCCGCCGACGCGGACGTCCCGCTGGACGACCCCGACGTCTCCCGGCTGCACTGCGCCATCACCGTGGACGCCGCGGGCCGGGTCACCGTCCACGACCTCGGCTCCACCAACGGCACCACGCTGGACGGCCGGCCCGTCGGGCCCCGCGGCGTCCCGTTCGACCCCGGGGCGCTGCTGCGCATCGGGGAGTCCCTGCTCCAGCTGGAACCCACCCCGCCCGGGTCCACGGTCCCGCCCCCTCCGGCGTCCGTCCCCGCCGTCCCGGACACCGAGGGCCATCTGCACGTCACCCTCCCGCCGGCCTCCTGGCCGGACGGCGACGCCGTGGCCACCTGGCGCCCCGCCCGGCCCGCGGGTCCCGCGGACCGCTCCGACGGGCCCGGCGCCACCGGCCCGTCCACCCCCGCAACCGACAACGGGCCGGCAGACGCTTCCGGCGCCGCGGGGACGGCGTCCCCCGAGGCGCCGCCGGCACCCGTCACCGGAGCGGGAGGCCGCCGCGACACCCCGCAGCGCGGACTGTCCGAGCAGGCACGGGCGGTCCTGCCCGCACAGGGCCGCCGGTCCGCCGGGCGTGCCGCCGAGGCCGGCAGCCGGATGGCCGATGCCATAGGGAGCTGGGCGCGGCGCCTGGCCACAGGGCGTGGCCTCCCTGACGACACGGGACCGGACGGAAGCGCGGGCCCCGGCCACGCCGTCACCGACGCGGCCGGGCTGCGCGAGCGCTGGCCGGACCCCGCGGCGGTGCTGCTGACCGCCCTCGGGCCGGGCCCGCGGCTGTGGGAGCGCGCCCCCGGCCATCCGGACACGCTGACGGTCCGCCTCGGCACCGCCGATCTGCCCGCCGAGGACGGCTACCGCACGCTGCCCGCCGTTCCCTTCACCATCGACCTGCGCGACCCGCACACCCAGGTGCTGGGCCTGGCCGGCCCGCGCCCCCGGCTCACCGGGCTCGCCCGGGCCGTGATCGCCCAGCTGTGCGCCCTGCACGCGCCCGGCGCGCTGGAAATCGCCCTCCTGGCCGCCGACCGCTCCCGCCCCGCCGAACAGCGCGCCGAGGAATGGGCCTGGCTGCACTGGCTGCCGCATCTGCGGCCCGCCCACGGCCAGGACTGCCGCCTGCTCACCGCGACCGACCGCGAGCAGGCCGAGGCCCGCGTCGCCGAGCTGGTCCGGCGCATCGAGGAGGGCCCGCTCGGTACGGGCTGGGCAACGGCGACGCCCGAGGCGGTCGCCGAGGCCGCCGCCGACCGTGAGGGACCGCACACCCTGCTCGTGGTGGACGGCGACCCCGGCTCGGCCTATCTGGGCGAGGCCGTCGACCGCATCGCCGCCACCGGCCCGTCCGTCGGCCTCCATGTGCTGTGCCTGGCCGAGAGCCGGGAACGGCTGGCCGCCCAGTGCGGCGCCGTCGCCGTCCTGGAGGGCGACGTGGCCACCACCTTGCGCATCGAGCCGCACGGACCGGAGCGGATGACGGTCGAGGCCGTCTCCACCGCGTGGGCCGAGCGCTTCGCCCGGGCCCTGGCGCCGCTGCGCGAGGGCGACGCCGCGGCGCCCCGCGTCACTCGCTCCGCGCTGCCGCGCACCGCCCGCCTCCTGGACGAGCTGGACCTCGCCCTCGCCACCCCGGCCAAGATCGCCGCCCGCTGGGCCGCGCCCGCGCCGTCCGGCGGCGCCGCCGCGGCCGTCCTCGGCGCCGGCCCCGGCGGCCGCGTCCTGGTGGACCTGGTGGCCGAGGGCCCCCACCTGCTGGTCGGCGGCGCGCCCGGCTCGGGCAAGACCGAGCTGCTGCGCTCCGTCGCCGCCGCCCTGGCCGCCGCGGAGCGCCCGGACCGGCTGGCCCTGGTCCTGGTCGACGGCGCGGGCACCGAGCGCGGCGAGGGCCTGCGCGTCTGCACCGACCTGCCGCACGTGTCCACCTACCTGTGCGCGTCCGACCCGGTGCGGATGCGCGAGTTCGCACAGGCCCTCTCCGCGGAGCTGAAGCGGCGCGAGGAGCTGCTGGACGGGCTGGACTTCCGGCAGTGGCACGACCGCCACCGCGTGCCCGTGGTGCCGCGCCAGGCGGAGCCCGGCCGTACGCCCGGCGCCGCGGGGGAGACGCAGCCCCAGGGCGCGGTCCGGGTCCAGACGCGCACGGCGGAGCCGCTGCCCCGCCTCGTCGTCGTGGTCGACGACTTCGACGCCCTCGTCGCGCCCGCCCTGGGCAGCCCCGGCCGGCCCGCCGCCGGTTCCGTCGTCCGGGCCCTGGAGAGCGTGGCCCGCGACGGCGAGCGCCTCGGCGTGCACCTGGTGGCCGCCACCGGCCGTCCGGAGCGCACCGCCGGGACCGAGGCGGACGACGCCGCCCGGCTGCGCATCGCGCTGCGCACGGAGGAGCCGGAGTCCGCGGCCCTGCTGGTGGCCGTCGAGGAACCGGCCGCCCTGGAGGACACGCTGCCCGGGCGCGGCTATCTGCGCCGCCCCGACGGGGCCGTGACCGCCTTCCAGGCCGGCCGGGTCAGCGGACGCATCCCGCGGACGGCGACCCTGCGCCCCACCGTCGTCCCCCTGGAGTGGGACCGCATGGGCGACCCGCCGACCCGCCGCCCGGTCCGCGAGCTCGGCAACGGCCCCACCGACCTCGCCCTCCTGGCCAGCGCCCTGCAGCGGGCGGCGGAGTCCGCCGCCGCGGATCCCGCGCCGCCGCTGCTCTGATCCGAAGGGCCGGCACCGCGTCCGCGTCCCACCGTGCCCGCCGTGTGCGGGAACGGGGGTGCGGACGCGGGTCCGCCGATGCTCCGCCGCCCACCCGGTACGCTGGGGGACGTGGCAGTCCTGGATGTATCCGAAGAGCTCAAGTCCCTCTCCTCCACCATGGGGTCGATCGAGGCCGTTCTGGACCTCGACAAACTGAGGGCCGACATCGCCGTGCTCGAGGAGCAGGCGGCGGCGCCGTCGCTGTGGGACGACCCGGAGGCGGCCCAGAAGATCACCAGCAAGCTGTCGCACCTGCAGGCCGAGGTCCGCAAGGTCGAGGCGCTGCGCGGCCGTATCGACGACCTCGCGGTGCTCTTCGAGCTCGCCGAGGCCGAGGACGACGCGGACACCCGCGCCGAGGCCGAGAGCGAACTGGAGTCGGTCCGCAAGGCGCTGGACGAGATGGAGGTCCGCACCCTCCTGTCCGGCGAGTACGACGCGCGTGAGGCGCTGGTCAACATCCGCGCCGAGGCGGGCGGTGTCGACGCCGCCGACTTCGCGGAGCAGCTGCAGCGCATGTATCTGCGCTGGTCCGAGCGGCACGGCTACGCGACCGAGATCTACGAGACCTCGTTCGCGGAAGAGGCCGGCATCAAGTCCACGACCTTCGTGGTGAAGGCGCCGTACGCCTACGGCACGCTCTCCGTCGAGCAGGGCACGCACCGCCTGGTGCGCATCTCGCCCTTCGACAACCAGGGCCGCCGCCAGACCTCCTTCGCGGGCGTCGAGGTGCTGCCGGTCGTCGAGCAGAGCGACCACGTCGAGATCGACGAGACCGAGCTGCGGATCGACGTCTACCGCGCCTCCGGCCCCGGCGGCCAGGGCGTCAACACGACCGACTCCGCGGTGCGGATCACCCACCTCCCGACCGGCATCGTCGTCTCCTGCCAGAACGAGCGCTCCCAGATCCAGAACAAGGCCAGCGCGATGAACGTGCTCCAGGCCAAGCTGCTGGAGCGGCGCCGCCAGGAGGAGCAGGCCAAGATGGACGCCCTCAAGGGCGACGGCGGCAACTCGTGGGGCAACCAGATGCGTTCCTACGTGCTGCACCCGTACCAGATGGTCAAGGACCTGCGGACGGACTTCGAGGTCGGCAACCCCCAGGGCGTCCTGGACGGCGACATCGACGGCTTCCTGGAGGCGGGCATCCGCTGGCGCAAGCAGCAGGAGCGCCCCGCGACCGTCTGACGGACGCGGGTCGGCACAACTGCCGTCGTTCGGGCGGCAGTTCTGTGCGGCCGGCGGCCCGCGCCATCGTCACCCAGGGTGACGGCAGCGGGATGGGGACGCCCCCGCCGGAGAGAACCGTATGTCGTCAGGTGCTCACGTACGGCGAGGGGCCCGGGACGTCGTCGACGTCCCGGGCCCCTCCCGCTGTGAACGGTGCCGCTATGCGGTGGCCTCGTGGACCACCCACGCCACGGCGAGCAGCGCCACCAGCAGGGCGATCAGGGTCGCCGGCGTGATCGCGGCGAAGGGGTTCTCCTGCTGCAGGCGTGCACGGTGGGCGCGGCAGACCGCACAGCGGCCTTCACTGACGGGGCCGGCGCAGTTGGCGCACACCAGTCGGTCGACTGTCATGCGGTCGCCTCCTCCCATTGCGGCCCCACGGCCGCTCCATGAACAACGCGCGTCGGGGACGGTCCGTTCCCGGTCCTTCCCCCACTGTGCCAGTTTCCGCTGCGTCAGGCGCGTCCCGCGCAATTCCTGCGACTCCGAAGAGTGACCCGCGTGGCCAATGCCCGCTTTGTCTGCTTTGGCTGGTGAATAAACGCACCAACCCGGACCGCGAACTGCGCGGCCCCTCGGCGTTCGCGTAAGGTCGCCTCCGATCCCCTGTATCCGGAGTGCGACCGTGATCCGATTCGACAACGTCTCCAAGACCTACCCCAAGCAGAACCGTCCTGCACTTCGGGACGTTTCGCTGGAAATCGAGAAGGGCGAGTTCGTCTTCCTGGTGGGCTCCTCGGGCTCCGGGAAGTCCACCTTCCTGCGCCTGCTCCTGCGCGAGGAGCGCACGGACACCGGCACGGTGCACGTCCTCGGCAAGGACCTGGCCCGGCTGTCGAACTGGAAGGTGCCCCACATGCGCCGCCAGCTCGGCACGGTCTTCCAGGACTTCCGCCTGCTGCCGAACAAGACGGTCGCGGAGAACGTGGCGTTCGCTCTCGAGGTGATCGGCAAGCCGCGCGGCACCATCCGCAAGACGGTCCCCGAGGTGCTCGACCTGGTCGGCCTCGGCGGCAAGGAGGACCGCATGCCGGGCGAGCTGTCCGGTGGTGAGCAGCAGCGTGTCGCGATCGCCCGCGCGTTCGTCAACCGCCCGATGCTCCTCATCGCGGACGAGCCGACCGGAAACCTCGACCCGCAGACCTCGGTCGGCATCATGCGTCTTCTGGACCGCATCAACCGCACCGGGACCACGGTGGTCATGGCCACCCACGACCAGAACATCGTCGACCAGATGCGCAAGCGCGTCATCGAGCTCGAGAAGGGGCGGCTGGTGCGCGACCAGTCGCGCGGCGTCTACGGCTATCAGCACTAACTCCGGCCCTGGACATCGCAAGCCCGCTGAAAGGACATCATGCGCGCCCAGTTCGTGCTCTCGGAGATCGGCGTCGGCCTCCGCCGGAACCTGACCATGACCTTCGCGGTCATCGTCTCCGTCGCCCTCTCCCTCGCGCTCGCCGGCGGCTCGTGGCTCGCCCGCGAGCAGGTCGACTCGATGAAGGGCTACTGGTACGACAAGGTCCAGGTGTCGATCTTCCTCTGCAACAAGAACGACGCCAAGACCGACCCCAACTGCACCAAGGGCGCCGTCACCGAGGAGCAGAAGCAGGACATCGAGAAGCAGCTCAAGGCGCTGCCGCTCGTGGAGAAGTACTTCCACGAGAGCGCGGAGGACGCGTACAAGCACTACAAGGAGCAGTTCTCCGACTCGCCGCTGGCCGACTCCCTGACGCCTGATCAGATGCAGGAGTCGTTCCGGGTCAAGCTCAAGGACCCGACCAAGTTCCAGGTGGTCGCCAGCGCGTTCCAGGGCCGCCCCGGCGTCCAGGAGGTGCAGGACCAGAAGGCCCTGCTGGACAACCTCTTCGGGCTCCTCAACGGCATGACGCTCGCCGCCCTGGTGGTGCTCGCGTTCATGCTCGCGGTGGCGATGATGCTGATCGTCAACACGGTGCGCGTGTCGGCGTTCAGCCGGCGCCGCGAGACCGGGATCATGCGCCTGGTCGGCGCGTCCAGCTTCTACATCCAGATGCCGTTCATCATGGAGGCCGCCTTCGCCGGCCTCGTCGGCGGCGGTCTGGCGTGCCTGATGCTGCTCGTGGGCCGCTACTTCCTGATCGACCACGGCCTGTCGCTGCAGACCAAGGTCCCGCTGATCAACTTCCTCGGCTGGGGCGAGGTCGCGCAGGTGCTGCCGCTGGTGCTGGTCGTGGGCATGCTGATGCCCGCGGTGGCCGCCCTGATCGCGCTGCGCAAGTACCTCAAGGTCTGATTCGCGCAAAGGGCGCCGTACGGCCAACTTTCCGTACAGCGCCCGCTTCTCGCCTAGACTGCCCGACGTGCTGAGCCACTGTCTGTCCGGGAAGCCGCGCCGCATCGGCAGCGCGGCTGCCCTGACCTTGGTGTTCGGCGCGGTCCTGGCCACCGGTGCGGCCACCGGGTCCTTCGGTGACGTCCGCGCCGGCGACCGGCAGGCGCGGGGTGCCGTCCCCGTCCCGGCCGGCGCGGTGGCCGACACCGACGAGATCGCCGAGGCCATCGCCGACGGCAAGGTCGGCCCGCAGGCCGCGCAGGCACTGGTCAGCCGCAGCGGCGACCGCTGGTCCTCGTTCTACACCGCGCAGGAGTACGAGGGCTTCCAGCAGTCCCTCGACGGCCGGTACGTGGGGGTCGGGCTCTGGGTGCGCCGCATCGAGAGCGGCCGCATCGAGATCGACCGCGTCCAGTCCGGCAGCCCCGCCGCCCGGGCCGGCATCCGCGCCGGCGACCGGCTGCGCACCATCGACGGCACCGATGTCACCGGCCGCCCCGTCACCGAGGTCGTCTCCCGGCTGCGCGGCGCGGGTGACGCCGGGACCACCGTCGCCCTCGGGCTGCAACGCGGCGCCCGCTCCTGGGAGGCCGCGCCCCGGCGGGCGCTGCTGCCGACGGAGTCCGTACGGGTACGGCACCTGCCCCACCGCATCACCGCCGTCAAGGTCGACGCCTTCACCCGCGGCGCGGCAGCCCAGGTCCGCCGGGCGCTGGCCGCCCGCACTGCGAACGAGGGCATACTCCTGGACCTGCGCGGCAACTCCGGCGGCCTGGTCACCGAGGCCGTCGGTGTCGCCTCGGCCTTCCTCGACGGCGGACTGGTCGCCACGTACGACGTCCACGGGCGGCAGCAGGCGCTCTACGCCGACGACGGCGGCGACACCGACACGCCGCTGGTCGTGCTCGTCGACGGCGGCACCATGAGCGCCGCCGAACTGCTGGCCGGTGCGCTGCAGGACCGGGGCCGGGCCGTCGTCATCGGCTCTCGCACCTTCGGCAAGGGCTCCATCCAGATGCCCAGCCGCCTGTCGGACGGCTCCGTCGCCGAGCTCACCGTCGGCCACTACCGGCTGCCCGCGGGCCGCAGCGTCGACGGGCGCGGTGTGGAGCCGGACCTGAGGATCTCCGGAGGCACCGACGCCGGTGCCAAGGCCCTGGAGATCCTGGACGGCCTCGGCACCTCGGCGCGCTGACCTCGCACACCGTGGCGGCCCGGCGCGGAATCCGGTACCCCGGACGGCCCCGGAGTGCGAGAATGGCGGCGCTATGGCAAAGGAAACGGGTCGCAAACTGATCGCGCAGAACAAGAAGGCGCGGCATGACTACCACATCCTCGACACGTACGAGGCCGGCCTGGTGCTGACCGGCACCGAGGTGAAGTCGCTGCGCCAGGGGCGTGCCTCCCTGGTCGACGGCTTCGGCCAGCTCGACGACGGCGAGGCGTGGCTGCACAACGTGCACATCCCCGAATACACGCAGGGGACGTGGACGAACCACTCGGCGCGGCGCAAGCGCAAGATGCTGCTGCACCGGGCGGAGATCGACAAGCTCGTCCAGAAGTCCCAGGAGACCGGGCACACCATCGTGCCGCTCGCCTTGTACTTCAAGGACGGCCGGGCCAAGGTCGAGATCGCGCTCGCCCGCGGCAAGAAGGAGTACGACAAGCGGCAGACCCTGCGCGAGAAGCAGGACCGCCGCGAGACCGACCGGGCGATCTCCTCGGCGCGCCGCCGCCAGCGCGAGGGCTGACCCCGCCGTCCGGCCGGGCCGGCGCGGCGGCCTGACAGCCCGTCCGGCCGCGCGGTCCGGCCCGCCGGAAATGCGCTGGCCCCGGTGCGTGTTGTTCACGTACGATGGCGGCAGCACCACCGGGCGGTGACGTCCGGTGTGCAGCTTGAAAAATCAACATGGGGATGATCGGTTTCGACTGGGGATGTCGAAGCAGGGGAAGCGAGCCGAGAAAGCGGCAATGATCTCGTAAACCATATGCCGAAAACAATAATCGCCAATTCTAAGCGCGATTCCTCCGCCTTCGCTCTCGCTGCCTAATTAGCAGCTAGCGAAGACTCCGCGGAGTGTCAGCCCGGGGCTGTTCCCGACCCGGATCCTGGCATCAGCTAGGGAACTAAACCACTGGGCCCGGCCACGGGACTCAGTGGGAAATCAAACAGTGGCTGGGCCCGTCGGCGGCTTGTCCGCGTGACTGCCGGGGCCGAGAAAAGCACAGCGGACTGCGCTCGGAGAAGCCCTGGTTCCGCACCACAGGACGCGGGTTCGATTCCCGCCATCTCCACATCCCTCGGGAGGCGTCGCCGGCCCGCGCACTGCGCGGGCGGGCGGCGCCTTTCGTCGTTCCCGAACCAGGTCACCGCGCGGGGGCCGCCCGCAGGGTCACCGCCGCGATCAGCGCGGCGGCCGCCGAGGCCACCACCGGCACGGCGTAAGCGGCAGCCGGGCCCCGGCTGTCCGTCACCGCGCCCGCGGCGAAGGAGCCGGCCGCGATGCCGCCCAGCAGGGCCGTGACGGCGAGCGCCATCCCCTCGTTCAGCCGCCCCGGCGGCACCGTCCGCTGGATGTGCGCCATCCCGTTGATCATGGTGGGCGCGGTCGCCATGCCCGCGACCAGCAGCGCCGGGGCGAGCAGCCACAGGCCGCCGAGCCGCGCCGCGACCAGCGGGAGGAGCATCAGCGCGGCCATCGCGGCGACGCTCGCCCGGAAACGGTCCCGCGGCGGCCGCAGCCCGTACAGCAGCCCCGCCGCGCAGGAGCCGGCCGCCTGCAGCCCCAGGACGGCCCCGGCGGCCCCCCGATGCCCCTGCGCGGAGGCGAAGGCGACGGTGGTGACCTCCATCGCGCCGAAGACGGCCCCCGTCGCCAGGAACGTGCACAGCACCGGCGGCACCGCCGCCCGCCCCGCGGCCCCTGCCGGCGTACGGGGCACCGGGGGCGGCTCCGTCCCGCGCTGCGCCGCGAACAGCACGATCCCGCAGAACAGCAGCACCGCTCCGGCCAGCGTGCCCGCCTCCGGGAACAGCGCGGTGCACAGGAACGCCGCCAGCACCGGGCCGAGCATGAAGCAGACCTCGTCCGCCGCCTGCTCGAAGGACCGGGCGACATGGCGGGCCCGTTCGTCGTCCCGGAACAGGTGCGCCCAGCGGGCCCGCGACATGCCGCCGGTGTTCGGGGTCGTCGCGGTCGCCGCGTAGGCGGCGAAGAGCGTCCAGGGCGCCGCGTGCAGGCGGACGCACAGCACCAGGGCCAGCGACCCCAGCGCGGCGACCGCCGCCGCCGGTACGGCGACGCGGCCCTGCCCGTGCCGGTCGGTCATACGGGCCGTCCAGGGGCCCACGAGCGCCGTCGCGGCCAGGCCGGTGGCGGTGACCGCCCCGGCCAGCGCGTAGGAGCCGTAGGCCGCCGAGATCATGACGACCGCGCCGACCCCGGACATGCCCGCGGGAAGGCGGGCCACGAGGCTGCCCGCGGTGAAGGCGAGGGCTCCGGGCGGCGCGAGGATCCGGCGGTAGGGCGCGAGGCGGCTGATCACCCCACCACCCTCGCCGGGCGCCCCCGCGGCGGTCCAACACCTGATCAGCGCCCTTTCACGCACTTTTGTTGTCAGTGCCGCCGGAGCGGCCGGTACCGCGTGTTGAATGAGCGGATGCCGCACGACCTCGACCCCCGCCTGCTGCGGGCCTTCGCCGCCGTCGCGGACGAACTGCACTTCACCCGGGCCGCCGCCCGCCTCCATGTCGCCCAGCAGGCGCTCAGCCGGGACATCCGGCGCCTGGAGGCGGCGCTCGGCACGGAGCTGTTCGCGCGCACGACCCGCAGTGTGCTGCTGACCGCCGACGGCGAACGGCTGCTGCCGCACGCCCGGCGCGTGCTCGCCGCCCAGGACCAACTCGCCGCCGCCTTCGCTCCCGCCAGCCGGCCGCTGCTGGTCGACATCGGCGCCCCGGTCGGCACCGCGCTGCGCGTCCTCGACCGGGCCCGCGCCGCCGCCCCCGAGCTGGAGCTCACCGCCCGCTTCCACAGCGGCCTCACCGGCGCCGCCGCGGAGATCCTCGCCGGACGCCTGGACGTCTCCTTCGGCCGGGTCGCGGGCCTGGCCCCGGCCGTACTCTCCGGCCTGGACCACCTCCCGGTCCGCTACGAGCGCATGGCCGTGCTCCTCCCCGGCGACCACCGGCTCGCCGCCCTGCCCGAGGTGCCGCTCGCCGCACTCGCGGGCGAGGCGCTGTACGCCGCCGCGGGCAACCCCCACACCGCCGAGTGGACCGATCTGGCCGAACGGCTCTTCGAGGGGCGCGACATCGGCCTCGTGGCGCCGTTCCCGGAGATCGACGGCAAGGACGAGTTCGCGCGGCTGGTCACCAAGCACCGCTGGCCGGTGCTGGCCAGCACCGAGTTCATCGACCTGCCCGGCTTCGTCCTGCGGCCGCTCACCGCCCCCGTGCCGCTCGCCCCCGTCTCCCTGGTCTGGCGGCGCGGACTTCGCCACCCCGGCCTGGACGCGCTGCACGCCGCCGCGCGGCGGCTGTCCGTCGGTGGCGGCTGGCTCTCCCGCCCTGCGGGCTCGTGGCTGCCCGCGTCCGACGCGCGGTTGATGGCTCCGCCCGCCGGTGCCGGGTGACGCCCGTGCGGGCGTCGGCCCCTGTTTCCCTGGTTCGGTGGCCCGGGTCTGGACGCGCTGCGCGGCGCCGCGCGGCGGTTGTCCGTCGGTGGTGGGTGGCTCGCCCGCCTTCCGGGCTCGTGGCTGCCCGTGCCCGACGCGCGGTTGATGTCCCCGCCCGCCGGTGCCGGGTGACGCCCGTGCGGGCGGGTTCCGTTTCGCGTCGGGGGCTCGGGGGAGGACCACCGAAGGAGGTGGCACGCGGATGGGAGCGACCGCGGCGCGGACGCAGCCGCGCTTCGATGCGGGACGGACGAGCCTGGACCTCGTGGCGGCCGCGGTGCCCGGCCCCGATCCGGGGACCCCGGAGCGGCTGGTGGAGTGGCTGCGGGGCGCCGGGCTGGTGCCGCGGGGCACCGAGGTGCCGGCGGACGGCGGGTGGCCGCGCCGGTTCCTGGAACTGGGCGCCGTGGTGGCACGCCTGGTGGAGGCGCGGCTGGCCGGACGGACGGCGGACGACGGGGACGTGGCGGCGCTGAACGACGCCGCACTGGCACCGCCGCCCGCACCGCGCGCGGTGCGCGCCGCGGACGGGACGCTGACCCGGGCGCTCGCGGCGAAGCCGGACTGCGCGGGGCTGCTGGGCGCGGTCGCGCGCGACGCCCTGGACCTGCTGACCGACCCCGACGCGGCCGCCCGCCTGCGGCGTTGCGAGGGCGACGGGTGCACCCTTGTCTATCTGGACACCTCGCGCGGCCGCCGTCGCCGCTGGTGCAGCAGCGACACCTGCGGCAACCGCGAACGTGTGGCCCGCCACCGCAGGCGCGCCGGCGCCGCCGCGGCCCGCATCTGACTGGGCGGAAAACCCCTGGTTGGCGTACGGTGGCAGGCTGCTCCGTTCGCGGGGCGGCGCATGACGTACGGAAAGAGAAGAATGGGGGTCCTGCGTGGCAGCGGTCCGGGACACGGAGATCGCGGTCGAGCAGACGCATCTGGACCGGGTGTACGACCGCCTCGAGGAGAAGATCCACGAGGCGGAGTTCCTGATGGACGACGCGGTGAAGCGCGGCCAGGTCGGTACGCCGGGGGCGCTCGCGGAGCGCGACGCGCAGGTCTTCCGCGCGGGTCTGCACCTGAACCGGCTGAACGCGGAGTTCGAGGACTTCCTCTTCGGCAGGATCGACCTGCTGCTCGGCAAGGACGGCAAGAAGGGGCCCGACGGCGCCTACACCTCCGTCGAGCCGGCCGACGACGCCGTGCGGCCGGACAACACGGCCGAGATCGCCGAGACCTTGCACATCGGCCGGCTCGGCGTGCTCGACGCCGACTACGCCCCGCTGGTCATCGACTGGCGGGCGCCCGCCGCGGCGCCGTTCTACCGGGCGACCCCGGTCGCCCCCGGCCGGGTGGTGCGCCGCCGCGTCATCCGTTCGAAGGGCCGCAAGGTGCTCGGCGTCGAGGACGACCTGCTGCGCCCGGAGCTCGGCACCGGACTGCCGGTCGTCGGCGACGGTGCGCTGATGGCGGCGCTGGGCCAGGCCCGCAGCCACACGATGCGCGACATCGTCGCCAGCATCCAGGCCGAGCAGGACGTCGTCATCCGGGCCCCCGCCGCCTCCGTCACCGAGGTGACCGGCGGTCCCGGCACGGGCAAGACGGCGGTCGCCCTGCACCGCGCGGCGTACCTGCTCTACCAGGACCGGCGGCGCTACGCGGGCGGCATCCTCGTGGTCAGCCCGACGCCGCTGCTGGTGGCGTACACCGAGGGCGTGCTGCCCTCGCTGGGCGAGGAGGGGCAGGTCGCCATCCGGGCCGTCGGCTCGCTCGTGGACGGCGCGGAGGCGACGACGTACGACGATCCGGCGGTCGCCCGGATCAAGGGCTCGCTGCGGATGCTGAGGGTGCTGCGCAGGGCTGCCCGGGGCGCGCTGGAGGACGGGCAGTGCCCGGACCGGCTGCGGGTCGTGGCGTTCGGGCGCCGTCTGGAGCTGGACGCCGAGCAGCTGTCGGGCATCCGGCACGCGGTGCTGGGCGGCACGACGCCGGTCAACCTGCTGCGGCCCCGGGCCCGCCGCCTGCTGCTGGACGCGCTGTGGCGGCAGGCCGACCGCCGCTACGACGACCCGGAGATGGCCGCGGACGCCCGTGAGGCCTTCGACGAGGACGTGGCGACCGAACCGGAGTTCCTGGACTTCCTGGCGGCCTGGTGGCCCGTGCTGACCCCGCGCGGGGTGCTGGCCGCGCTCGCCGACGAGAAACGGCTCGGGCGCTGGGCGCGGCGGGTGCTGACCCCGCCGGAGGTGCGCCGGGTGGCCCGGTCGCTGCGCCGGCTGGACGGCGGGGGCAACGGCGCGCTGTCGGTGCACGACGTGGCGCTGCTGGACGAGCTGGAGTCGCTGCTCGGCCCGCCGCCCAAGGTGCGCACCCGCGAGGCGGACCCGCTGGACCAGCTCACCGGCTTGGAGGAGGTCACCACCTTCGCCGACCGGATGGCCGGCGGCCGCCGCTCCCGCCAGGAGCGGCTGGACGCGGAGCGCACGGAGTACGCGCACGTCATCGTGGACGAGGCGCAGGACCTGACGCCGATGCAGTGGCGCATGGTGGGCCGCCGGGGCCGCGCCGCGACCTGGACGGTGGTGGGCGACCCCGCGCAGAGTTCGTGGACCGACCCCGACGAGGCGGCGCTCGCCCGTGACGAGGCCCTGGGCACCCGCCCGCGGCGCCGTTTCACACTGACGGTGAACTACCGCAACCCCGCCGAGATCGCCGACCTCGCGGCCAAGGTGCTCGCGCTCGCCATGCCGGGCAGCGAGTCGCCGCGCGCGGTGCGCTCCACGGGTGTGGTGCCGCAGTTCGCCGTCGCGGCGGGCGGCGGGGTGGGCGAGGCGGTCCGCGCGGAGGCCGAGCGGCTGCTGGGCGAGGTCGAGGGCACGGTCGGTGTGGTCGTGGCCATGGGCCGCCGCGAGGAGGCCCGGCGCTGGCTGGCGGGGCTCGGCGAGCGCGTCGTGGCGCTCGGCAGCCTGGAGGCCAAGGGGCTGGAGTACGACGCGACGCTGGTCGTGTCGCCGGCGGAGATCGCGGACGAGTCGCCCGCCGGGCTGCGCGTGCTGTACGTGGCGCTGACCCGCGCCACGCAGCGCCTGACGGTGCTGTCGGGCGGGCGGGACCTGCCCGACGCGAACGGCGTGCCGGACCTGCTGCGGGACTGACGGGCACTCACCGGCCCTGCCCGTACCCGGACGCAAAGCGGCGGGGCGCCCTTCCCGTGGGAAGGGCGCCCCGCCGTACTTCTGTGACACCGACCCGCCATGCTCGCCTCGCGGCAAGTGGGCGCTCGAAGCGCCTAAGGTTGGGCCCGGGGGCTTGGATCGAGCCGGTGCCTTGTCCAATCTAACAAACGATCCGCGATTGTCATTCCGTACGCGGCATCCGATGTGACGGCGTCGCGGCAGGACGGCGAACACTAAGCACGCAAGCTTCCCAAGGAAGCCGCCGTTGCCGCAGCGTTCTGCTGCAAGGGCCCCGGTTTACCCATACCCACGGGTAGGTGGCAGCATCGAGGGCGCACAGCAAGCGACAGCGGAGGAACAGCGGCCATGGCAACGGCGCCGAGCGTCTCGTACTCAATCACGGTGCGGCTGGAGGTGCCCGCGAGCGGATCCGCGGTCAGCCAGCTCACCACCGCCGTCGAAGCCTCCGGCGGCGCTGTCCACGGCCTGGACGTCACCGCCTCGGGCCACGAGAAACTGCGCATCGACGTGACGATCGCCGCCACGTCGACCGCGCACGCGGACGAGATCGTGGCGAAACTGCGCGAGATCGAGGGCGTGGCGATCGGCAAGGTGTCCGACCGTACGTTCCTGATGCACCTCGGCGGCAAGATCGAGATGGCGTCCAAGCACCCGATCCGCAACCGCGACGACCTGTCCATGATCTACACGCCCGGCGTGGCCCGGGTCTGCATGGCGATCGCGGCCAACCCCGAGGACGCCCGCCGTCTGACCATCAAGCGCAACAGCGTCGCCGTGGTCACCGACGGCTCCGCGGTGCTGGGCCTGGGCAACATCGGCCCCAAGGCCGCGCTGCCGGTCATGGAGGGCAAGGCGGCCCTCTTCAAGCGCTTCGCCGGCATCGACGCGTGGCCGCTGTGCCTGGACACCCAGGACACGGACGCCATCGTGGAGATCGTCAAGGCGATCGCCCCCGGCTTCGCCGGCATCAACCTGGAGGACATCTCCGCGCCGCGCTGCTTCGAGATCGAGGCCCGGCTGCGCGAGGCCCTGGACATCCCGGTCTTCCACGACGACCAGCACGGCACCGCCATCGTGGTGCTCGCCGCGCTGACGAACGCGCTGCGCGTGGTCGGCAAGCAGATCGGCGACGTGCGGGTCGTGATGTCCGGCGCGGGTGCCGCGGGCACCGCCATCCTGAAGCTGCTGCTGGCCGCCGGGGTGAAGCACGCGGTCGTCGCCGACATCCACGGCGTGGTGCACAGCGGCCGTGAGGACCTGGTCGGCGCGGGCAAGGAGTCCGCGCTGCGCTGGATCGCCGACAACACCAACCCCGAGGAGATCACGGGCACGCTGAAGGAGGCCGTGCGCGGCGCCGACGTCTTCATCGGCGTGTCGGCCCCCAACGTCCTCGGCGGCGAGGACGTGGCGGCGATGGCCGAGGACGCGATCGTCTTCGCGCTGGCCAACCCCGACCCCGAGGTCGACCCGGGCCTGGCCCGGGAGACCGCCGCGGTGGTCGCCACGGGCCGCAGCGACTTCCCCAATCAGATCAACAACGTCCTGGTCTTCCCCGGCGTCTTCCGCGGCCTGCTGGACGCGCAGAGCCGGACGGTGAACACCGACATGATGCTCGCCGCGGCGACGGCCCTCGCGGACGTGGTCACCGAGGACGAACTCAACCCGAACTACATCATTCCCAGCGTCTTCAACGACAAGGTCGCGGGTGCCGTCGCGGGCGCCGTCCGCGAGGCGGCCAAGGCACAGGGCCTTACCGCGACCTCGTGACGACGGAGCGTCATCGGGCCGTATGAGAGACGCTTTTTGTGTGACTCTCCCGGGTGCCGGATTGGCGTTTCCCCCAGAAATGGGGGCAGGATGCGTACCTGGGCGGTGAGGGCCGCACCGCAGAAGCGCTAACAGCGACTTCAATGCGCCTTCCCCGGCGGTCGACGTTGGGGGATTCCATGCAAGGAGAACTAGATGAACCGCAGTGAGCTGGTGGCCGCGCTGTCCGAGCGCGCCGAGGTGACCCGCAAGGACGCCGACGCCGTTCTGGCCGCGTTCGCCGAGGTCGTCGGCGAGATCGTCGCCAAGGGCGACGAGAAGGTCACCATTCCCGGCTTCCTGACCTTCGAGCGCAGCCACCGTGCCGCTCGTACCGCGCGCAACCCGCAGACCGGGGACCCGATCCAGATCCCGGCCGGCTACAGCGTCAAGGTCTCCGCGGGCTCGAAGCTCAAGGAAGCCGCCAAGGGCAAGTAAGTCCCCAGGCGTGCGAAAGGGCGGCCTCCCCCGACCGGGGAGGCCGCCCTTT
>NZ_JBEYWO010000041.1:0-58836 GCF_040644455.1 Streptomyces sp. NPDC046977 | reverse complement strand
GCCAGCGCGTACACAACGGTGGAGCCCCCCCGGGTCGCGGTCACGATCCCCGAACGACGCAGGACCGCCAGCTGTTGGGACAGCGCGGCTGGCTCACCCCCGATCTCGGTGAGCAGGTCGCGTACAGGCGCCGGCCCGTCCTGCAACATCTCCAGCACCCGGATGCGCACCGGATGCCCCAGCATCCGAAAGAACTCGGCCTTCGCCTGGTACAGCGGAACCGGCACGGTCTCGAACCCTCCTCCCACCCCGGGACACCTGGGCATTGCCAGGCGCTGCGCCCACGGCTACCTACGGACACAGCCACCACAGCATGTAGTGAATTGCAGAATTTCGCAATTCACTGACCCGATGGGCCGGAGTACCCTCTGGATCTCATCGAGCGGGGTCAGGCGATCCAGACCAACTGCACCGAGGAGATCCTGGCGAAGAGCGTCTTCCACGCCGGCTTGGAGGCGGTGAAGTCGGTCGCGGCCCGGCTGCGGACGATGACCGGCGCGCAGCTGGACGGGGCGCGGCTGGTGGACGCGGTGCTGATGCCCGGCGGCGGCGGGATGGCGCGGGTGGCGGTGAACACCGGCAGTACGCCGACGGAGCTGGACGAGCAGAAGGGGCTGGCGAACCTGGTCAAGGGGCTGTTCTCCATGTTCCGGAACCCGGCTGCGCACGACCCGCGGCTGCACCGTCCGGTCGGTGACGCCGAGCTGCTGGAGCTGCTGACCACGCTGTCGATGGTTCAGCGGCGTCTGGACCACGCCCGCATCCGTCCGTGACGGGGCGGCCGGGCGCCGTTGCGGGGGTCGATGCCCGGTGATCGGGCGCGGCCGTCGGCGCATGCTGCGGGTTCTGGCCTGTTCGTGATGCTCCTCGTGCCGGGCAATCCCTGCAGGCCCGCCCGTGGACAATGACCACCGAGGCCTGCGCGGGTCTCGGTGGTCACGCGACAGAGCAAGGGACGTGTGTGGTGATCCCCTCCCCCTTCCGCCTCAAGGGCGGTGGCCCGTTGCTGGGTGCCGACGCCCCGGGCAGGCCCGGGCCCTTCGGCATCCGCGAAGACACCCGGGACGACGGGCCGCAGCCGGAGCCGTCGCTGCGGCCGGTGCTCGAGCAGTGGCTTCGCAAGGCGGGTCCCTCGCACCCGGTGCACATCCTCGCGCGAGAGTCCGGGCCGGGCCCGGGCGCGGCCCTGGACGTACTGGAGAGCCTGCTGGGCACCTTCGAGACGGCATCCGGCGGACAAGACCGCGAGCTGGACATCAAGCGCGGCGACTTCGCCGCGCTGACGACCATGGGAGCGCTGCTCGACACCCGGGCCGAGCTCGTCGTGGCGACCTCCGTCACCGCGGCCGGCATCGGCTTCCACCTGGGCAACACCAAAATCGCCAATCCCGACCTGATCCTGGCCAGGGGGCCCGCGCCCGGTGTGGGGATCGAGGTCACCGCGCGGGCGCCGCAGAACATCGCCGAGCTGTGCGAGCGGCTGGAGACCGACATCCTGGCCCTGCACCCCGGCTGGGACGCAAAGGTGGTCTTCAGCTCCTACCCCAGCCGCCTGACCGCGGCCGTAACGGACCAGGTGATCGCCGCCGTCTCGGCTGCGCACCAGAGCGCACTGTCGCAGGCACGCTCCGGCGCCGAAGCGGAGGTCCCGGTGGACGACCGCAAGAACGGTGCACCGCTGACGGTCACCGTGCAGCTGGGTCCCGGCTCGGGGCGCACCCGGTGGGAAGTGTCGTCCAGCGAGCTCACCGACCCCCTCACGGCTGCGGAGTACGCGGTCTTCGACGCCGGGCGCGGCGCAGCGAAGGCGGCTCAGGGCAGGTCTCTGGGCGCGCCGGTGGTGCTGGTCGTGGACATCTCCCGGTACGGCGCGGCATGGATCCGGCCCGGGCACATCTGGGCCGGCCGGCTCGCCGTCAGCACCCAGTTCACCGCGGACTATCCCTTCGCCGCGGTCGCCGTCATCGGCCAGAGCCTGGACCATCCCGGCCTCACAGATGTCGGCGCCGGTATCAGCCCCCATCTGCCCGATGCCACCCGCCGCACCCTGCAGGAGCTGTTCACCACGCATGGCTGGCCCGCCGCCTGACACGACGCCAGCTCGACCGGCCCTGGCGTCGGAGGCGCGACCGTGCACCAGGCCCAGAGGCGTGTCAGCAGGTCGGGCCGGTTGTCGGTGCCGGGTGCGATGATGCTGCGGTCACAGGCAGGGGGAGGGCTGTTGGCCATCGAGTGGGACCGGATCGGGCAGCCGGTGTTCGACCGGATCGTCGAGGCGCTGGTGCACCGCCTGTACGACCAGACGGCGCAGGTGCGTGCGGTCAATGGGCGCGGCGGGGACGGTGGCATCGACATCGAGGTGCGTTCCGGCTCGCGGCTGCGGATCTACCAGTTGAAGTACTACGTCGACGGCTTCCCGACGTCGATCAAGGGCCGTCGGGCTTCTATCAAGCGGTCGTTCGCCCGGGCGATGGCCCACCATCCGTACGAGTGGGTGCTGGTGGTGCCCTGCACGCTCAGTCCTGGCGAGCGCGCGTTCGTGGAGGAACTGGCGGCTGGACGCGGGGTGGAGACCCGGGTGATGGACCGTGCCGAGCTGGATGACCGGATGGCGGCTCACTCGGATCTGGAGGCGTCGTTCACCCGGGACCCGCTGCTGGAAGCCGCGAAGATCTACGGTCAGGAGAAGGCCTTCCTCATGGGAGGCGACCGTGACCTGGGTGAGCGGGTCACCGCGCTGGGCACGGTGGTGGACGGTCGGTCTTGATCCCCACTGGACGATGGACTTCGCCCGCCAGGGCGAGACGGTCGTCCGGACGCTGCGGGCCAAGCATCCGCGGGCGCATGAGGTCAGTCCCATCACGCTGCGGCTGGCCGGCCGGCCCGGCTCCATGGATGCGGACCTGTCCGCCGCGGTGCACAGGATCCTTGGCTTCGGGATCGCCGAGGAGGTGGTCTTTCCGTCCGCCGTGGTGGAGTCGCTCACTATCGACGGGCCGCCGTGGCTGGCGAAGACCCTGACCGACGTCGAAGTGATCTGGCGTCCCGCAGGCTCCCTTCCCGGCGCCGGAGCGCCGGCAGAAGTGGCCTTCCACGACGAGACCGGCGCCACGCTCGCCTCCTACACCGGGCGGGTCAACGCTCTGCGCAGCGGCAGCGCGGGCCGCTCGGTCGACGTCGACCTGCACGGCGGCCGCCTGCTCATGCTCCTCCCCCACAACGAGGAGCAGGCCGGGACCGTCCGGTTCACCTTCGATTTCGAAGGTGCCACGCCCGCCCAGGCTCTCAGGCGCCTGGGGCTGCGGCGCCGGGTCATGGCTGGAGGCTCCTTCGTTCTGAGGGTCGACGGCAAGACCGCGGGCCACGGCGACATAGCGGCCGGCGGCGCCGCCCAGCGCGACGAGCTCGACCAGTTTCGTCTGTATGTCGAGGACTTCGAGATCCTGCAGCGCCACTGCGAGCAGGAGTTCCCGCTCCCCCGTGACATCTCCCATGCCGAGCGGGTCATGCTGCGTGCCGCCCGGCTCCTGGTCGAAGGGCACTGCGTCATCTCACCGTTTCACAGCACCGTCCCGGTCACGCTCACTGGCCGTGACGACGAGGTCGTGCGGTCCGTCCTGAACGGGGACACCGGCGCTTTCGGCCTCACCCATCCGTACTTCCACGTCACCGTCGCGGGACGCCGCCTGGACCTCGGTCCCATCCTGGGCTTCCACACCCAGGTCGTTGCCGACGACGAGGGACGTCACCAGGCCCTCGCAGCGCTGGATGCCGGGCGGGGCGAAGGCGCCCGTGTTGTTCTCCGGCCGGTCGGTGGTGAGAACTACCGGCTGTGCCTGCAAAGCGTCGACCCGCACCGGCCCCTGGTGCCTGTCCCCCTCGGTCTGCCCGGCTACCCCGAACCCACCTGACCCGGACGCTGCGGCCCTGGCGGACGGCCTCACTCTCCGGTCTGCAGTACGTCCTCGGGAAAGTCATGGGGAGGCGATCCGGCAAGGAAGGCACCCAAGGGCTTGTCGACCAGGTCTTCGCGGCCGGTACCGGCGGCGGCATCGTCAAGCAGCGGCCCCAGATCGTCCGTGCCGACGGGGGTGATGACGAGCCAGCGCAGGATGACCTGCCGGGTGATCAGTCTCAGCTCATGCAGCGTCCGCAGCTTTTCCGACGCACCCCGTTCGGTGATCAGGTCGCCGTGGACATACGTGGACCGGGCGCTGTAGGCCTTCTGCACGACGGTCTTCGCCCGTTCCCGGTGGTCGGGGGTGAGGAACAGAGCAGACGCTCGGGTGTGGATGGTCTTGCTGATGCCCTCATGCGTGCCATCAGGGCTGGCCATGAGTGCTTCCAGGGCGATGACGTAGTCGAGATGAACCTCGTCGGCTTCTTCCTCCCACACCCAGTCGCCGCTGAAGGTGCGCTGGTAGGCGCGTAGCAGGTGCCGGGCGGCGCGCTCGAGCCGGCGGGCGCGCTTCCTCGGCAGTCTGCGGCCGCTGTCGGCTCCGGCCATGACCGCGTCGATCTTGGCCGTGATGGCGGCGCAGAAGGCCTCCAGGCCCGGGCGGTCTTCGGCGGTGACACGATAGGTGCCCGTTGCGCGGACGTCGACCATGGCGTCCATCCCGTACTCGTCCGCGACGATCCTGGTCCTGGACGGCACGTCGCTGGGGTTCATGCCGAACCGGCGGCCGCGTTCGACGTCGAACACCGCCTCTACCCGCAGGGGTTCGGGGCTCCACAAGATCAGCGGGAGCAGGGACCGCCAGTGCCCGGCTTCGGGCCGTGGCCCGTGCACGGGCTCGTGCGTGCTCCGGGTGGGTGTGCGGTCCGGGGCAGGGATGTGGATGAACGGTGCGCCGGTGAGGAGACCGAGATCCACTGTGCCGGGCCTGCGGTCATGGATCGAAGGAATGGGGCCAAGCTGCCGGAGCTCGTCGGGGGTGAACGTCTGCAAGGTGTGGCGGCCCAGCGGGATCCGTGTGTCCTCGGGGAAGGCGCCGTCGAGCAGGAGCCACTCCTCTGTGACAGGGGCCGGGGCCGTGCAGAAGGCGACGAAGCTGTCCGCGACCTCGGCTTCCCGGACGGACGCGCCCTGGGCGATCAATCGGGTCGCATCACCCAGGCCCGACCGGCCAAGCACGACCCAGTAACTGGGCTGCCAGTCACCGTCGATCTTGGCGAACAGGTCACGACGATCGGCCCCCAGCGACACCGCATTGCTGAGGTCCTCCCACTGCGGGAGTGTCGCAAGTGCCACGTCGGTGATGGCCTGGGGTATCGAGGGCAAACCGTGCGCGTGATGCAGCCACGTATGGACCGCCTGCCGAAGTTCCGAATGGTCTTCCACACCGCACGAAGCTAGTGCAACGAGTGGCTACCGATATCTGGTCGTGCTGGCCGCTGTGGCGCTGGGTGCTGCCTTCGCCCGGGATCCGGGCACCGTCAGCCCAGCACTCGGCCATGCACCTCTCGCTGAGCAGCTGGGCGGGCCGCAGGCGGCCGATGCCCCCGCCGGAGCACGGCACGAGGAGAGCGGCCTGTCCCGGTTTCCCGCGCCACGGGCCGGAGGAGGGGCTCAGTTTTATGTGCGGTCCACCAGGCGGGCTTGCCGCGTCATTACGGGTGCCTGTCGTCTCGGGTGCGGGCCACGATGACGACTGGCGCCGCCGGTGCTGTGGACGAGTCCGGGTGCGGCCGGGGGCGGGCCGCTCCGGCGGTGACCGGAACGGGTTGGTCAAGGCGCATACCGGCACGAAGTGTTGGGCATGCACCACGTCGCCCTGACTGGGCGGTAGCGGTGGCAGGGAACCCGAGGAGGACTGTGACAGCGTTCAGTGAGCTGATGGCCTCGTGGAGGCAGCGGCGGCCGACCGCGCCGTACGGCACCGGACACGTGATGTTCGACGTCATCGACATCGACGGCGACAACGAGATCAGCAAGGACGAGTTCGCCCGCTTCCTGCGCGATGTGTGGCCGACCGATGGTTCCATGGACACCTTCATCCAGCTCGACACCGACGGTGACGGAGCGATCTCCCGCCACGAATTCATCCGCGCCGTACGCGAGCACTTCCTGTCCAACGACCCTGAGGCACCTGGCAGCATCCCGTTCGGACGCGTCTGACCCACCACCCTCGGGGCCGGCAACAGCGCCTTGACGGGCAGCCTTCACCCCCGATCATCAGATGCTGCCAGCAGGTGACCCCCAGGAAGCATGGACCCAGGGGTCACGTGCTGGCGGGGGCCGTAGAATTCCTGGCCATGCCCGCTTCCGTATCTTTGCCGGCGTCTGTGGCCGTCCCCGCACCCCGCCGGCCCGTGCGCAGCCGGGTCCGGCACGGTCAAGCATCCTGCGCCGACTACGGCTGCGCTGAGCCGGTCTGTCGGCAGGCCCAGCGAAGGGCCCGGCGTCAACGCGCGCGGGACCACGCTGCCGGTCGGCCGGCCCGCGTCGATCCCGGCCAAGCTGCCGATTACGCCGCTCTCCTGCGGCGACGGGGCATGGCGGCTCAGGACATCGCGGACGCTTCCGGAATCTCCGTCACGCTGATTCGTCGCCTGCTACGGCCGCCGGCCGCCAGGCCTGGCCGGATCGCCCGCACCACCGCCGACGCCATCCTCGGCATCAACACCCCCACCACGCGCATCAGCGCCGACGGCGGGCAGGGCCTGACCGACGCCGCACACGCCGCTGCGATACTCAACTCCCTCGCCGCCGCCGGATGGCCCGCCACCTACCTCGCAACCCGCCTGGGCATCAGCACCCAGACCATCACCGCCATCCGCGACCAACGCCGTACACGCCTGCGCATCCACCTCGATCAGCGCATCCGCCACCTCTACCCGAAACTCGCCACCACCACCCCCGGCGCGGCCGGCATCCCACCCGCCGCCACCGCCCGCACGCTCTCCCACCACCAGCGTCGGCACGACAGCGTGCCAACGCAGAAAACAGCCTGAACATCACGCGAAGAAGCATCGGTGAGAGGTGGTGGCACCACGCCGTCGGATACTGGCACCCACAGTCCGTCAGTTCCCCTGTCTCAATGCCGCGGCCAGCGGATTCCGGATCTCGGTGATGCTCCGGCCGGTCCCCTCGGCAACCCCCGCCGTGCTCTCCCCCGCCTGCACCGCGGCGACCACCGCCTCCCTGAGCCGACGACGGGCCGCCACCACCGCGCCTCGGACTCCCGCACTGCAGCCGCCGCATCCTCCAGACCACCCGGAGCGGCACTCACCGTCACCGCGCCATCCTGACAGAACACCCACACCAGGCTGCCATCGCCCGGAACAAACCCACCAGGCCCGGCAACGCGCCGGTACAGGACCGGCCGTAACCGCCGGCTCCCCCGGGCTACACGCCGGTGCCCCGCCCGGTCAGCGGGCGTCGTGCTGCCAGTCCCACCAGTACAGGTCGGCTTTGCGCGGCGCATACACTGCCCGCCCACCCGGTCCGCACCGCCCCACATCGCTACGCAGCGCAAGGCGTTGGCCTGAGACCGTCAGCTGCCGATTGCCCGATGGTAGAGGGCGACCGGCGACGGCCCCCACCGTGTCGGGCCAGCGGGGGCCTCCTGCCGTCCAGCAGCGAGGGCTCTGCCCGATGGGGACGAGCAGAGTCCTCTACGTGCAACAGTAGCCGCCTGCCCCGAGACGACTGCAGCCGGTCTCTGCGGCCGGGCGTGATCGGCCCCCGGCCCGGCATGCGCTGCCAGCATCGGATAGGCGTGACACCCACGGCGGTCGATCTGAGCGACCCCGAACGCTGCGAGTGGCGTAGAGCGGGCCCGGCAGTCTGGACCTGAAGGTCCACCGGTGACGGCTCCGGCCCCTGCCCCGCCCGGGCGGATTCCGAGCGACGGGGGCCTCCTGGTTCCCGGGCAGCTCCGCCCCGAGAGCAGCACGCAGGTACCGGGTCGCAAACGGAGTCGCTCCTCCTGGTGTCCCCTCGACCCGGCAGCGGCATCCCGGCCAGATGCCCGCCATCGTGCATCACTCTCTGGAATGCCCACCGTTGGCCGGGCCAGGCAGGTACAGGGAGTCTGGGACGGACGACGGGTGACCGGGACAGAGGGAGGGGCCACATGGCCAATGTCGGTGGCATCATCCCGGACAGGCCGGGTGAGGTCGCGCGCTCCGTTCGGTGGTTGCCTGCCGTGCTGCTGGTCTGCGGCTTCCTGGTGGACTACTTTGCACCGGTGCAGTTCAGCGGGGCGGCGTTCTACTCCGTGGCCCCGATGATTGCCGCGGCGCTGCTGTCAGCGGACGGGACGATCCTGACCGGCCTGTGCGCGATCGTGGCCGATGCGGTCACCCTCGGGCACTTCGGTCTGCTCGCCACCGGAAGTGGGATGAGCGAGCTGATGTCGATCACGGCAGTCGCCTTGGGCTCCGTAGTGATCAACCGCCTTCTGCTCGTGCGTGACGCCCGGCTGCGTTCGGCCCAGAGCATCACCGCAACAGTGCAGCGGGCAGTACTGCCGGCGCCACCGGCTCGCGTCGGAGCGCTGCGGATCGCCGCACGCTACGAGGCCGCCGAACAGGAGGCCGACATCGGCGGAGACCTGTACGCGGTACAGACCACGCCCTACGGGCTGCGCTGCATCATCGGCGACGTCTGCGGCAAAGGCATGGACTCCGTCGAGGCCGCCATCGCCGTCGTGGGAACCTTCCGCATGGCCGCCGACGAAGAGCCCACGCTGGCCGGCGTCGTCGCCCGCCTGGACCGGGCCCTGCACCTGGGCGCCCAGCGGGCGGACCGGCCGTGGGGCCGGGGCGAATGGTTCGCCACTGCCCTGATCGCCGAATTCCCGCCCGGCACCCAGGAAATGCGCCTGATCAACCGCGGCCACGCCGCCCCCTTCCTGCTCCACAAAGCCGCGGTGCGCGCCATCGAGCCCACCCGGCGCGCCGTGCCGCTGGGCCTGGGCCTGGGTGACGAACCGGACCTGCCGGACACGGTGGCGATGCTGCCCGGATGCACCGTGCTGTTGTGCACCGACGGCATCCACGAGGCACGCAACCGGCACGGGGCCTTCTACGACCCGCAGGCTCGGCTGGCGACGGTACGCTTCAGCACGCCTAACGAGCTGCTGCGAAAGCTCATCGACGACATCGACCGGCACACTGCCGCTCCCCGTAGCGACGACACGGCACTGCTCGCTTTCACCTACGACCCATGAACCGCCTGTTGCGCACACGCGTGCCCCACTGCCGCCGCACCCAGTCACCGGCCTCCCCCACCCCCGCCAACAGCGCGGCAGACGCGGCGCACCCCGCGACGCGCACAGGCCGATGCAGCCCCTTGCCCACCAGCCACAAAATAAGGGTGCCCACCATCCACCAGGCGATGACCGACCAGGTCGAAGGCCACCAGCGCGGCTTCGCCGTCACCGTGCGGCGTGCGTGGTTCGACGTGCGGCGATGGCTATCAGTACGCATCCGCCCACTGCCAGGACTCCGCCGGCGAGCACGCCGGCCAGCGTCACCTCCGGGGTGGCTCCGGCCAAGCGGGGAATCGCGTTGAGGGGAGCGGGTGCGTAGATGGCCAGGAGCGCCCAGCCGCGGGGGCGGACGGGTGTCAATCGGCTGCGCAGTCGTCCCGGTACCCAGTCGGCCGCCATGGCTGTTCCTGCGGGTAGCAGGGTAAGGGAGAAGACCGTCGGACCGATCCACTGCCAGGTCATCGTCGTATGGCTCCATTGTTGGTTGGACAGGTGTGAGGGCGCTTCGCGGCTGTCGGATGTCAGCGCTCGCTGTTCGGGTGAGCGATCGGGGCGGTGAGGACGATCACGCGTGCGGGCGCCGATGCTTCGGGGCGTTCATCAGCCGCCTTGCCCGTTCTGGCGGCTGACGGGGGCGGCGCCGGGCAGACCGGTGCGCTGGTAGATGTCGGGAATGCCGTCGGCGTCCTGGTCGAGGTTTTCTTCTTCGCACAGCCTTCGGTAGATCGCGTTGCGCCGCCGGAGCAGGACGGCTGCGAGCGTGGCGGCGATGAGGGAGGCGATGAGGACGGCGGCTTTGACGTGCTCGCCGACAACAGTGCCGGGGAAGGCGAGTTCGTTGATGAGCAGGGCGACGGTGAAGCCGATGCCGGCCAGCACGGACAGGCCGAGGACGTCGGCCCATTCCAGGTCCGGGTTGAGGCGGGCCCGGGTGAAACGCGCGGCCAGGTACGTTCCGGCGAAGATGCCGAGGGCCTTGCCGAGGACCAGGCCGATCACGACGCCGAGCGGTTCGGGGCTGGTGAACACCTCGCCCAGCGCGGCGCCGGAGATGCTCACGCCGGCTGCGAACAGCGCGAACAGCGGTACCGCGATCCCGGCAGACAGGGGGTGCACCAGGTGCGCGACCCGCGAGGCGGGGGAAGCCGCCTCGCCCTGGTCGCGGGTAGTACGCAGGATCAGGCCCATGGCGACGCCGGCGACCGTGGCGTGGACGCCACTGTTGTACATCAGCGCCCAGATCGCTGTCCCGAGCGGCACGTACCACCACCAGCCGCGTACCCGAAGCCGCTGGAGCAGGTAGAAGACCACGAGCCCGGCGAACGCCCCGGTCAGCGCCCAGAAGTTGATGCCGGAGGTGAAGAACACCGCGATGATCAAAATCGCGCCCAGGTCGTCGACGACGGCCAGGGTGAGCAGGAACGCACGCAGTGCGGCCGGCAGGTGTGTGGACAGCACGGCCAGGACTGCCAGGGCGAAGGCGATGTCGGTTGCCATCGGTACTGCCCAGCCGTCCAGGCCGCCGCCGCCTGCGGTGACGGTGACGGCGTACAGGGCTGCGGGTGCGGCCATGCCGCACACGGCGGCGATGATCGGCAGGGCGGCGGTGGCAGGGGTCCGCAGTTCGCCGGTGATCAGTTCGCGCTTGAGCTCGATCCCGGCGACGAGGAAGAAAACGGCCAGCAGCCCGTCGGCGGTCCAGTGCCCCACTGAGAGATCCAGGCCCAGCTCGCTGATTCCGAAGTGGACATCGCGGACGTGCTCGTAGGTTCCGCTCCATGGGCTGTTCGCCCAGACCAGCGCGGTCACGGCCGCCGCGAGCAGGACCAGGCCGCCGGTCGTCTCGGTACGCAGGGCCCCGGTGATGGCCTGCCGCTCGGGCAGCGGCAAAAGCCCAGGAAGAGGGGACGCGGGCGGTCAGCAGGCATGACGGGGGAACTCCAAACGCCAGAAAATGGGCACACGGCCCCTGACGCCGACCAGACTTCCCGGCACACCCCGCGCCCATTTCTTGACGCGTTCTTTACACCCTACCCCGGCCTCGACCAGGGCCAGCCGCGGAAAGCAACCGGGCCACAGCCCTGCCCCGCTGGCTGATGCGACCACACGCGACAGGAACCAGCGATCCCGCCACATCATGCGATGTACCGCCCTCATGACAGTGAGCACCTGGGGATGTACCGCTCCGTGTCAGTAGCCAGACATCGTCATAAGCCAAAGACCTGCGAGAACATCCATTTTGATCAACCGTCAGTACCATGAGCTCACTGACACGAAGCCGATACGTCGCAGGCGGTCCAAGACCGCAAGGGCGACCCCGCCCTGAAGGGCTATGGTTCCGCAGAGCGGGACCGCACCATCTGAATGCGGCAGCCCAGGACGGCGAGACACAGGAAAGATGCGGCAGAGCCCCTGCCGCTGCGTCGGCGACAAAGGCTCTGCCATGGGCCGGCGACCGGAGCGGACCTGTGCCTGCCACTGCCACCCTGCCCAGCCCCACCAGCCCACACCAGCCGACCGCCACCAACCGGGTGACAACACCCAGCGCAGCCCCACCGACATCGCGAAAAGCCCGTCACCGCCGGACCGCGACGGCCTGTGCACCACAAAACGCACCTCCCCCGCCCCAGCCGGCCGTTCCGTGGTCGCTCGGACGACGACGCGGCATATTCCGGAGGAGGTGGGGCCTAGTTGGTTCCGGCTGTGAGTTCACTGAACAGCTTGTTCGCCGACTCCGAGGCGAACTGGCGCTGGAGCTCGGCGCGGGCGATCTGCTTCTTGAACTCGCCCTCGAAGTTGGTGAATCCGGCGTTGTGCATGGTGTCGGTGATCCATGTGGCGAACGCCTGGTAGTTCCAGATGTGCGGCAGGCAGGTCTGCGAGTAGCTGTCGAGGAGGCTGGGGTCACCCTCGGTGGCGTGGCGGATCACTGCGCGGGCGAAGACCTCGGTGTCGTGCAGAGCGAGGTGGATGCCCTTGGCGCTCATCGGCGGCACGATGTGCGCGGCGTCGCCCAGGAGGTAGAGGTTGCCGTAGCTCATCGGGTCGAACACCACGCTGCGCAGCGGAACGATCTGCTTGGACAGGATCTGCCCACGCGAGGGCGGCGTGCCGAAGCGGGCTTCCAGCTCGCTCCAGATGCGCTCGTCCGGCCACCGTTCGGGGGTGTCGTCGACCGCGCACTGCAGGTAGATGCGGCTGGCTTCGGCGCCGCGGGGTATCATCCCGGCCAGGCCCCGTTCGTGGATCGCCATGCCCGAGGGCCGGGTTTCGGTGGCGGCCAGGACGCTGAGCCAGGAGTAGCCGTACTCGTGCGAGTACTCGGTCAGCGCGGAGGCGGGGATGGACCGGCGGGAGACGCCGTGGAAGCCGTCGCAGCCGGCTACGAAGTCGCACTCGATGGCCCGCGCCGCGCCCTTGGCGTCTCGGTAGCGCACCACCGGGCCGCCCTCGGTGAGGTTCTCTGGAGAGACGTCCGCGGCCTCGTAGCGCAGGTCACCTCCTTCGCGGAGAAAGACGTCGGTGAGGTTGCGCACCAGGACCTGCTGCGGGCAGTACAGGCTTTCGTTGTCGTCCTCGTCCTCGTCCACGTCGATCGGCATCGCGGCGCCGTCGATGTAGAAGCCGCCCTCGCTGTGCGGGATCGGGTCGCCCGCCAGGACTTCCGCCAGGCCCCATTCGCGGAACAGGCGCACCCCGAAGGTGTCGATCGTTCCGGCGCGCTGGCGCTTCTCGACGTAGGCGCGGGGGTGCTTCTCCAGCACGACGCAGTCGACGCCGTTGCGCAGCAGGAAGTTGCCGAGGGCCAGACCGGCGACGCCGGCCCCGATGATGACGACGGCCGTGTCGTCGCGTGTCTCAGTCATGCGTGCGGGCCTTTCGTGATCCGTGCAGTGGTCGGTACGCCGAGGCGTACATCGCGGCGCCAGCCATCACGGCTGGCGCGCGCTCGCTGCCCACTGTGGAAGGCCCGGCAGGTCGCAGACCACTGGTAAGTAGACGCTTGATGCCGGAAAGCCGCCAAGGTGACGGGAAGCGCGATCACCATGCGCACGACCAGTGCAAACAGGGCGAACAGCCCGGGTGGAGGCTAGCGCGCGTGGATGCGCAGGCCGGCCTGGTAGCGGCCGGGGGTCTGGCCGACGACCTCGGTGAAGGCGTCGATGAAGGTGGAGGGGTTGGACCAGCCGCAGGCGATGGCGGTCTCCGTCACCGTCAGCCCGTCGGTCAGGTGCGCCAGGGCGTGGTGGATGCGCAGAGTGGTTCGCCAGCGGTGGAAGCTGATGCTCAGCTCGGTGTGGAACAGGCGGCTGAGCGTGCGTTCGCTGGCCCCCACTGCCCGGCCGAGCTCGGCGAGGGTGGAAGGCCGGGCGGGGTCCGCGCGCAGCAGGTCGGTGGCGGCGCGCAGCCGGTCGTCGCTGGCTTCGGGAAGGTGGAGGGAGGTTTCGGCGGCGTCGGCCAGCTCGTCCACGATGACGCCGAGCAGGCGCCGGTGGGCGCCGGCCCGCCGTTCCGGTTCGTCGGTGAGCGCCAGGAGGGCCTCGCGCAGCAGCGGGCTCACCGCGAAGACGCTGGGGTGGCCGATGAGCTCGGCGCACAGGTCGAGCGGTACGGACACCAGCCGTACGTCGGTCTGGCCGTAGAAGCGGTGCGAGTGGGCGAAGCGGGGTGGCGTCCAGGTGATCCGGTCCGCCGGGGCGACCCAGGTGCCGCGCTCCGTCGCCGTGGCCAGGGCGCCGGCGGCGGCGTAGACCAGTTGGCCCTGAACGTGGCTGTGAGGGTCGAGCTGGAAGCCGTGCGGCAGCCAGGCACCGCCATGCAGGATCTCCTCGTCTGCGTCTGCGTCGGCGGGTGGCGGTGAAGGTTGGCGGGTTGTCGGCATCAGGCGTCAGTTTACCGGTGGTGTCGTACGAAGTGCCCCGCCGACAGTGGTCGCATGACAACGATGAAGCTCAAGTCCCGTCCTCGAGGGAGGTAGCAGTGGCCTCCCGGATCCAGCGCCCGCGCAGACGACGGATGATGTCGCTGACCGTGCAGGGAAGCGAGCAGCCCAGTCCGCACTTCATGACCGTCACGCTGGGCGGCGAGGACGTCCAGCACCTTCAGCGGTCAGGCTTCGACCAGTCGGGACGTCTGTTCTTCGCCGACCCCGACGACGACGCCGCAGAGGTGTTCCTGCCCAGCAGCGAGCGGTGGATTCTCCAGCTCACGCTCCAGGGCGGCAAGCAGCGTCCGCGGGTGAGGACCTACTCGATCCGGCGCTTCCGGCCCGAGGCGTCGGAGTTCGACATCGAGATCTCGCTCCACGCTGTCGACAGCCCCTGCGCGGCCGGCCCGGGTACCCGATGGGCGCGGGCCGCCGAGCCCGGCACCACGGTCGCGTTCCTCGACGAGGGACACAGCTACGCGCCCGCCCCCGGGGCCGCCTGGCAGCTCTTGGTCGGTGACGAGAGCGCCCTTCCGGCGATCCTCGCCATCCTGGAACAGTCCGCGGCAAACCTGCCCGCCGAGGTCTTCCTGGAAGTCCCGTCATCCGAGGACATCCGCAGCGACGTCACGGCACCGCCGGGCAGCATCGTCCGCTGGCTGCCCCGCACCGATGCGGGCGCGAAACCCGGTGCCCTCGCCCTGGACGCGGTGAAGCAGGCACGGCTTCCCGACGGCCCCTTCTATGCCTGGACAGCTGGCGAGTCCTCGATGGCCACCGGCATCCGCCGCCACCTCGTCAGCGAGCGCTACGTACCGAAGTCCGATATCTCTTTCCGCGGCTACTTCAGTTACGGGCGCGCCAGCCTCTAACACCCCGCCACGCAACCACCCCTCATGCGCCTCGCCTGTCGTCAAACGATCGAATGACGACAGGCGCGGCAGGCGTCCAATGAACCCGGTGATTCCGGGGCCCGACGGCGGCTCCGATCCGATGACGGCTGACGACAGGTTTAGACGACACCCAAGATCCGACGCGGCTGCAGAAGCGGGGAAACAGCGTGGCCAATCTCGTCTACAAGCGGGTGTCGACCGACCAGCAGTCCACCGGCCGTCAGGACCTTGTCCTGGCCGAGGCCGGGATCGAGGACCCGATCGTCTTCGAGGAGGACCCGGGTACCTCCAGCCGCCTCGGCGCCGGCAGGCAGCCGGTCCACCTTCACCTGCAGGATGCCAAACCCCAGCCGTGTGCAGAGCTCCATCAACTGCGGCAGCAACGCCGTCCCCGTCCGGTACGTCAGGGACAGCTCCGTAATCGTTGCCGCTCCGCCGGGCCGCAGATGCGGGGCGACCCGGGGGTAACCGCGAACCACCAGGAAGTGCAGCACGGTGGCCGCCAGAGCGAGAATCGGCAGACCGCCCCCGCACGCCATACCGATCGCGCACGTCAGCCACACCGTCGCAGCGGTCGTCAGCCCGCGTACCGCGTCGCGCCGCACGAAGATCAGACCACCGCCGATGAAGCCGATCCCGGAGACGATCTGCGCGGCCACCCGGGACGGGTCGAAGGACACGTTCTCCAGGCCGAGCACGGCGGTGAAGCCGTGCTGGGAGACTTCCATCATCAGCGCGCTGGCGACACCGACCAGCGTGTGCGTGCGCAGCCCCGCGCTCTTTTGGTGCGCGGCCCGCTCCCAGCCGATCAGACTGGACAACACCAACGCCAGCCCCAGCTCGGCCAGCTGCCGCAGGCCCTGCCCGTTCGCCACATCCCACAGCGGCGCACCCACAGTGTCCACGCCCACCTCCACCGACCGCGGCGAACCCGGACCCCTGGGCCGCCGCCTCCCACCGATCAATCCCCACATCGTGCCCACTGACCAGCAGATCAACGCGCATGCAGCCGGGCAAGGGATGCTGTCGTCCGTCGATGATCGAACATGCCTGGCCGGCCCGGGGCGGCGGGCGCACAGGTCCGCCGGTGTGTGGAAGGCTGTCCGCCCACGAGGGGAAGCGACGGACCGCCACCACGGGAGGGGACACGATGCGCGACGCGTACCACGAGGAACTGAATTCTATTGGGACAGACCTGGTCGACATGGCCCAGCTGGTCAGTTCCGCCATGCGACGTGCCACCACGGCACTGCTGGATGCCGATCTGGCGCTCGCCCAGGGCGTGATCGAGGGTGATGAACAGGTCAACGCCCTCCAGCACGCGCTGGAGAACCGGGCCATAGACCTGCTGGCCCGGCAGCAGCCCGTCGCCACCGACCTGCGGATCGTGGTGACGTCACTGCGGATGAGCGCGGATCTCGAGCGGTCTGGCGACCTGGCCAAACACGTGGCCAAACTCGCCCAGCTCCGCGCGCCCGGCCGGGCCATCCCGGACGACCTGAACGACACCATCGGCGAAATGGGCGAGCTCGCGCAGCGTCTGATGAACCAGGCCGCCGACGTCCTGGTCAGCCGGGACGTCGACCGCGCCCTGGCCATGGAACGCGACGACGACCACATGGACACCCTGCACCGCACCCTGTTCCAGCACCTGCTCGACAAGCACTGGAAGCACGGCGTGGAGACCGCCGTCGACGTCACCCTGGCCGGCCGCTACTACGAACGCTTCGCCGACCACGCCGTCGCCGTCGCCAACCGCGTCGTCTACCTCGTCACCGGCGAACACGCCGACACCCTCACCCCGCCCCCCGTGATCCCGGCAGGCAACCTGCCCTAGCCACGGCGCCGGACGGCATCATGCCCCCGTGGTGACCGGGCGTACCCCGTTCGGACCGGCAGCAGTGGGCACGGGAAGACTGCGTGCCTACGCTCATTGGATCGTCCGCAGCATCAGCCCTCGGTCTGAAAGAGCCCGCAGCATGCCCACAACCCGCCTGCTATGCCGCAGCGAGAAGTCGGCGGCCGCCGTCGTCGCCATGGGACAACAGCCCGCCGACTTCGAGTACACCATCGACCACCGGGGGCCCGTCGTCCTCATCGGCTACCGCAGCGCCCTGTGGCCCCTGGACATCGCCGAATGGGCCGCCCTGGAAGGACACGCCACCGACCAAGCCGCAGCCCACCTCATCACCACCCTCCCCACACGCCCTTGAAAAGCGACGGGCCGCGGTAGCGCGGACCCGTGGCCCGCTCGGAGAACGGCGTGACCACCTGACCGGCAGCAGGTCATGCCACGTGGGCAAGCCTGCAGTGCCAGCAGGCTTGCCCACGTGCCCACTCGGCTTGCCCGCAGGTTGTCAGCTACGGAAACGGGCGAGCCAGCCGCTGGCCCTGCGTGCGGCTTCGGCGGCAGCTGCCGCCTCTTCCTGCTCGCGGCGTTCGCGCTCTTCCTGTTCGGCCCGGAGCGCGGCGACCCTGGCGTGGCTCTCGCATTCCTCGCACAGGGTCGGGTGCCAGTGGGTGTTGGCCTCGGGAGATCTGCGGGCAGCTTCCCAGCGGGTGCCGGGGAACTTCGCCTCGCAGTTGACGCAGGCCGGGCGCTCGGCTTCGCGTTCGGCCGCCTTCTGCTCGGCCTTGCGCTGTTGTTCGGCCTCGTACGCGGCCTGGCGGGCCTTGTCTGCCGCGCGGGCGCGGGCGTGGGCGGCATCTTTGCGGGGATTGCCGATGGCATCGGTGAGGGTCTGCACGTGGTCCGGCCGAAACGCTGGAAGACGGCTCCGGCCGGGCCGTGCCCCCGCAGGTTCGTCCGAGTGCGGCGCCGGGACCGGCCACGGCCGACCACCACGTCCCCGGAGTGCGCAGGGCGCGGTACACCTGGTCTACAACCTCTTCGCGATCACCGCGATCTACGTGATACCACTCCTGCGCCCCGTGCCACTGTTCTGCACCGAGAACCTCGCCCGCATCGCCCCCCAACACCGGTGGATCCTCGCCGTCTACCTCGGCACCGTCTTCATCACACTGCCCGCCCTGGTCATCGTGCTGGTAGGCGTCCTCTGAGCAACAAGACCTCGGGTCGGTGACTGCCCGCCCGGCCAGTGCCGTCATACGGCACCGGGCCGCCACCGGCCGGACAGGCGCCCCCAGACTACGGCCGGGCACTGGGTCCCCGCCGGGCCGGGACAGCGCGGCACTCGAAGAGGTAACCGGTCAGAGAAAGTTGTCCGGGTCGGCCACCCGCGGCAGATTCCGTGCGCGCCGCCGATACGCCACCTGGCGGGTCACCGCGGCACTCGAAGAGCGGCCACCACAAATCCCGGCGAGGCCACCATCTTGCGCCCCCATGACAAGGGCTTTTGGCAAATCCCGCGACCCGAATGGCGGTCAGCCACTGCCCCACCGGTGCGCACCCGAACCCCGCCACTCCACCCAGCGCGGATCATCCACCAGCAGATCCGGGGCCGGCATCCCAGCCGACCGCAGGATCAGCACCAAATCACGCTCGGAGAACGCCACCCCCAGATACGCGTCCGCCCGACCCTGGCGATGTATCGTCACCAGCCTGCCGCCGCTCACCGACAGGCCGTGCACCACAAACCGCGCCTCCTCCATCACCCCAGCCTGCCCCACCAGCAGCCACTGTGCGCACCAGCCCCCCAACCGGCGCGCAGCACCACCCAAGGGCTACTTCGCCCGAGGTGCCGATCGCCGTCACGAGCAAGGACCGCCGGCGTCTCTCGGTGACGGGCGGAAAGAGGGGGAACTGGCCTCGACTGCGGTAGTCGGCTGGGGCGCCGGGCAAGCGAAGATGCCCGGCCGGCCCGGGGCGGCGCGCCTACCAGTTTCCCGGGCGTGTGGAAGGCTGACCGCCCGCGGGGGAAGACGACGGACCGCAGGTACGGGAGGGGACGCGCTGCGCGAGGCGTATCACGAGGAACTGGAAGCCATTGGTGCGAGCCTGGTCGGCATGGCCCACCAGGTCGGATCCGCCATGGGACGAGCCACCACTGCTGTGCTGACCGGCCACTTATCGCTGGCCGAAGCCGTGATCGCAGGAGATGAGCGGGTCGATGCCCTGCAGCGGAGCTGGAGGACCGGGCGATCGCTCTGCTCGCCGGGCAGCAGCCCGTCGCCACCGACCTGCGGATCGTCGTCACCTCGCTGCGCATGAGCGCCGACCTCGAGCGCTCCGGCGACCTGGCGGCACACCCGGCCAAACTGGCCAGGCTCCGCTTTCCGCAGCGAGCGGTGCCCGAGGACCTGCACGACACCATCGCGGAGATGGGCGACCTCGCGCAGCGTCTGATGGCCCGGGACGCCGACCGAGCCTGGCCATGGACCAGGACGACGACCGCATGGACACCCTGCACCGCACCCTCTTTCAGCACCTGCTCGACAACCACTGGAAGCACGGCGTGGAAACGGCCGTCGACGTCACCCTGGCCGGCCGCTACTACGAACGCTTCGCCGACCACGCCGTCGCCGTCGCCAACCGCGTCGTCTACCTCGTCACCGGCGAACACGCCGACACCCTCACCCCGCCGCCCGTGACCCCGTCAGGCAACCTGCCCTGACACCCACGCCGCCGGACGGGTCGGCCACAGCGGCCTGTTCGTCTTCCTGTTCGGGTACTGGCGCGCGGCCGGTGCGTAGTGACCGGATCGCGGGGCAGACGCAACGTCAGGAGGTTGACGACATGGTTCCTTTGCTGCTTGTCCTGCTACTCGCCCTGGTCCTGTTCGGCGCCGGGTTCGCCCTCAAGGCACTGTGGTGGATCGCCATCATCGTGCTGGTGGTCTGGGTGCTCGGTTTCGTCTTCCGGGGCGCCGAGAGCGGCAGCCGCCGCCGGTGGTACCGATGGTGACCTGACCCCACCACCCCCCATTCAAGGGCGGGGTTCGCGCTGCCGACAGGGCCGCGAACCCCGCCCTTTGCACTGCACGGCGACGACGAGTCGGGGTAGACGAACCCCTGGCGGCTCGCCGGCGTCGCGCCCTTGGAACCAGCGCGAACCTCCCCGGCGAGCCGCCCCCATGGACACCGCCAGCACCGCACTCGTGCGGACCGACGCCCCGCTCCGTCCGCACGGCACCAAATCAGAACATTCGTCGCCTTTCGTCCGCCAAGGGAGACGGCGCTGCCCCGATGGGGTGTCAGGGGTGCGGCGCTGGCGGCAGGGCGGGAAGCGTAATGAGGGCGCGGTCCCGTCCATCTCAAGAGCGGATGGGGCCGCGTCCACGTGGAGCCGGGGATTCACCACCGCGACGGACGCACGGCAACGCCACGCCTGGACCAGTTACCCGCACCTCGCTCCCTTACACCGCGCAATGAGACGCGACCGTTGCCGGCGCCCGGTCGTTGAGCACTGTCGACGCACGGGTGGCGGCCGGTCTGCCGCGCAGCACGGGCCCCGGATCCGTGCTTCCCGGGGGCCCTGCGAAGAGTGTGCTTCGCGGACGACGGCGCGCCCGAGGACGGACAGCTCGACGACGGCACCACGCCCGCCCATCGGCAGGGGCCCCAGCGCTGCGGGACGATGCGTGACCCTGTCCGGGCCGGGCACGAGTCGGGCTGACCTGCATCCATGTCCGCCTTACAGAGTGCCCTTCCCGCGATCACCAAGATCACCTCCCGTATTGGCATGCGCAGGATCATTTTTACTAGGTACAGTCGGCCGCCTGGCTCAGGCCGCTCCCGGCGTGTAGGCAGCATTTAACCTGATGGACACACCACATCAGACCGGATGGCTCTCGCCCACGCCGGGCCTTAGCACGACTAAAGGTGCGCCGTTGGCGCTTCTGTGCGCCCCATCCCCCATCCGGGTGATGGATGGCATCATTGCTGCTCATGACATCCGGGCCCGCCTTCCGGCTCGCGCGTGCCGCGGTGTTTGCGGCCGTGTGTGTCGTGGTGACAGGTCTCGGACACGCGCTGATGTCGCGGGAGGTTCCGGGCTGGGCGGTGGGCTACGCATTCGCCGCAACGACCGCCGGAGCGTGGTGGCTTGCCGGTCGCCGTGAGCGCGGTGCTCCCGTGGTGATGGTCGCCACCGCAGTTTGTCCTGCATGGCTGGTTCAGTCTCGCCCAGGCCTTCGTCGCCGCTCCATCGGGCGCCGGCCGGATTACTGTCGGCCATCAAGCCTTGGGCGCCGCGGAAGCGATGCCCATGAGCAGTGCTGCGATGAGTGGCTGGTCCGCTGGCATGTTCTCCGCTCACGTCCTGGCGGCGGTGCTGTGCGAGCTGTGGCTGTGGCGCGGCGAGGCCGCTGCCTTTCAACTTGGGCGCTCGTTGGCGGCGTTCGTCTTCGCTCCCTTCTGCTGGGCCTTCCGCGTCCAAGTCGTCGTCAGCGCTCCGGCTCCGACGACACCGGTGTCCTTTCACGCCCCCGCACGGCTGTCTCAGCAGGCCGCCCTGTGGCACGGCGTCACGCGGCGGGGCCCACCCCAGTCGGCGATGTGCTTCTGACCCCCCGTCTCGCTGCTTTGCGATGACGGGCGCAGTGCGGCATGCCCGCATGCACTGCTCGCCCGGCGCTTTTCTGCGCTCCGGCTGCGGCAGGCGGGCCAGGCCGTACCGCCGTTGAGGGGGACCGAATCGTCGACTTCGTGAGCGCCCGCGCCCATCGCGCCGGGCGCCGATTGGGGATGCACCCATGTCATCAACACAGGAACAAACACCGAGAGACGACCGCGAGGCCGTGGCCGTCGCGGAGGCTGATACGCCCGCGGTGGCCTCGATCGCCCCGGAGGGCGGGCCTGAAGGGCGCGGTCGTTCGTGGAAGGGGGTGCGGGCGCTGCTCGTGCGGCTGCACTTCTACGCGGGTGTGTTCGCCGCCCCCTTCCTGCTGGTGGCCGCGCTGACGGGGCTGGCCTACACCTTCACGCCCCAGCTCGACCAGCTCGTCTACGGCGATCAGCTCAGCGTGGCGAAGGTCGGGGACGAACCGCGCCCGCTCGCGGAACAGATCGCCGCGGCGCGAAAGGCCCACCCGGAGGGCACGCTGTCCTCGGTGATCACCCCGCCGGGGCCGGAGGACACCACGCGGGTGGTCCTGTCACTGCCGGAGCTGGGCGAGAACCAGCGCACGGTGTTCGTCGACCCCTACACCGCCGAGGTCAAGGGGGCGCTGACCACGTGGTACGGCTCCACGCCGCTGACGACGTGGCTGGACGACCTGCACCGCAATCTGCACCTTGGCGAGACCGGCCGCTTGTACTCGGAGACCGCCGCCAGCTGGCTGTGGGTGATCGTCGCCGGGGGGCTTGTTCTGTGGCTGGGACGCGCCCGCGGGCAGCGCGCCAGGTCGGCGCGCGGCGTACTGCTGCCGGACCGCTCCGCGCGGGGAGTGCGGCGTACCCGCAGCCGGCACGCTGCCACCGGCGTATGGCTCGCCGTCGGCCTGCTCGGTCTCAGCGCCACCGGCCTGACCTGGTCCCACTACGCCGGCGCCCGGTTCGGAGCACTGCTGGACGCGACCAAGGGGCACGCACCCGAGCTGGTCACCTCCCTGCCCGGCGAAGCCAGCGCGGCCGAGGGCGAGCCTGCGGGGCACGCCGGACACGGCACGGCCTCCGGCGCGGCGTCGGCCGACCCCGCGGCCTTCGACGCGGTCCTCGGGGTGGCCCGCGAGGCGGGGCTCGGCGGCCGGGTGGAGCTGACGCCGCCCGTTGATGCCACGAGCGCGTGGACCGTCGCCCAGGACGACGACCTCTGGCCGGTCCACTACGACCAGGTCGCCGTCGACGCCGCCAAGAGCGAGGTCACCTCGGAGAGCCGCTGGGCCGACTACCCACTGCCGGCCAAGCTCAGCAAACTCGGCGTCCAGGGCCACATGGCCTGCTGTTCGGCATCGTCAACCAGATCCTGCTGGCACTGATCGCGGTCGGCCTGATCTCCGTCATCGTGTGGGGCTACCGCATGTGGTGGCAACGGCGCCCGATGCGTGACGACCGCACGGCGGCCCTCGGCAAGGCCCCCGCACGAGGGACGTGGCGACAACTCCCCTTGCCGGTACTGATCATCGGCGTCCCGGCTGTCGCCGCGATCGGCTGGGCCCTGCCCCTGCTGGGCATCACGCTGATCGCCTTCCTCTTCTACGACATAGCGTTCGGGCTCTACCTGCGAACCCCCACCGCATAGTCGAATCGGGGCGATCAGGCAGCTATTTCCGGTTCGGAGCACGCGCCGCGTCGAACCGGAGGTAGCTGCCTGTGAGCAGTCCAGGCCAGACGGTGGCTCGCGTGCGCGGCGCCCTATCTCTTCGGCCCGTCAGGGCCGGCGACAGCGGGCGCGGTACGCAGAGATGCCCAGTCCACCACCCGGTCGCACCAGCGCTGCAGAAGTGCGGCGTCGCGGCCCACAGCGAGCAGGCCCGCGCCGGTGGCGGCGCGATAGTCCTCGACTACGGAGACCAGCGCGGCCGTGGTGGAGGCGTCCAGCACTGTGGTCATCTCGTCGCAGATCAGCCAGCGGGGCGGAGTACGAGGGGGCGAGCGAGGTAGGCGCGCTGGAGCTGGCCGTCGCTGACCTCGTGAGGGCGCCGCCCGAGGAGGTCCTTGGTGAGGCCGGTGGTGGAGGCGAGTTGGTCGACCCGCTCGGTCACGCCGTCCCCCGTCCCCGTCGCACGCAGCGGCTCGGCGATCAGGTCGCGGAGCGTCAACCTGGGGTCGGCGGACAGCCAGGGTTGCTGAAAGACGACACCAATGACCGTGCGCTGTGCGCGTGGGCCCGGCGGCGCCAGCGCTGCACGGGCACACCGTCGAGCAGCAGCGTTCCGGAGTGACCCCTAGTGCTGGTAGTGGCCCACGAGTTCCCTCCGCTGACGCCCGGCGACGCCGAGACCGCGGCGGCCAGGGTTGCCGCGGTGCTGGAGGACGCCTGGCAGCGCATGGCCGACGAGCAGGCCGCCGTCATCGCAGCGGTCGGCGACAACGCCCGGTCCCAGGAGGTCGCCGCCCGTCTCGCCCAGTTCCAGGCAGCCATGGCCGACTTCCAGCAGCGCCCGGACAGCGAAGCGAGGGCGTTCGTGTCCGTGCAGCTGCCGCACCTGTACGAGGAGGGGGCACGGCCCGCGGCCCGCGTGGTCGGCGGGCACTTCTCGTGGACGCTCATCCACCGCGAGGCCCTGCACTCGCTGGCCTCGGACTCCTACGCCGACTTCTTGTGCCGCTCACAGGAGGAGCAGCGCATGGCCGGCGCGTTCTACCGAGCTGTGCGGGATGCCGCACGTCGGGAGGTGCCGGTGCTGGCTGCCGGCCACACGACGCCCTGTAGGCCGCGAAGGCGCTGGCGGATCGCTTGGCCGCTGAGCACCAGCTAACGACGGTGATCTATCGCAACGGGGCGCGGATGCCGATGCAGGCCTGGGCGGAGGCGGCGACGCTCGCCAAGAGCGCGGTGGCCTACAACGCGGGCACACTCCACCGAGCCCGGGAAGCAGGCGTGCGGTGGATGGTGGTCTTCGACGGCGCCGGATGCGGCTGGACCAGCCACAAGGACGCCGACAAGGCCACCGGCACCGTACGGACGGTCGAGGAGGCCGCCGCCTGCCCCATCTCCCACCCGCGATGCACCAGAGCCTTCGGGCCCCGCCCTGACCACGCGGCTGAGGCGTAGGTCTTCAAGGGCGGTGTTTCGCACCGGCGTACAGGCCGAAGGTCCACACCGCGGAGCGCGGTGTGGACACGACGACCAGGACGAAGCAGAAGACCGCGGCGATCTTGCACTGCGGGGGCAGCACGTGCACCGGCGAGTGCCCGTGTCGGTGAAGCCGGTGTGCGTGCCCCGCGCCCGTCGCTCAGGCCTCGTCCGTGCGCGGCCGGCGGCGGACGACCCAGAAGACGCCGCTGCCGAGGGCGAGGGTGGCGCCGACGCCGAGGATCCCGGCGAGGCCGCCGGACAGCCGGGCGTTGCCGACGTCCTTGGTCTGGTAGTCCGCCAGCGGGGAGTCCTTGGCGGCGTGGTCCTCTACCTTCTTGTCGATGCCGTGGTCGGCGGCGACCTTCTCCAGTCCGTCGGGGCTGGACGACGCGTAGTAGCTCACGAATCCGGCGAGCACCAGGGCCGCGATCAGCCCGGCGATCCACAGCGGCCGCACGCCGCCGTGCCTGGGGGTGGGTGTTACGGCCGCCATCAGACGGTCGCCTCCTTCAGCTCCAGCGGACGGCGCAGGTCACGGGCGCCGTGGACGAGATCGGGACGGACGGCGAGCACGGCACCGACGGTGGCGGCGGTGATGAACGCCTCGCCGATGCCGATGAGTACGTGCACCCCGACCATGGCGGTGAAGACCTTGCCGAGGGGGACGTCGGTCGTGCCGCCGAGCGCGTAGATCGCGGTGAAGGCGACGGAGGCCGCCGGTACGGAGAGCAGGGCGGCCACGAAGGCCGCGCCCGTCACCGCCCCGCGTGTGCGCGGCAGCACCTTCACCAGGCCGCGGAAGACGGCGTAGGCGACGACGACCGTCACGATCGCCATGTCGGTGATGTTCACGCCGAGCGCGGTGAGTCCGCCGTCGGCGAAGAGCACGCCCTGGATGAGCAGGACGACGGAGACGCACAACACCCCTGTATAGGGGCCGACGAGTATCGCCGCTAGCGCGCCGCCGAGGAGATGGCCGCTGGTGCCGGCTGCCACGGGGAAGTTGAGCATCTGGACGGCGAAGATGAACGCCGAGACGAGTCCGGCCAGCGGCGCGGTGCGCTCGTCCAGTTCGCGTCGCGCGCCGCGCAGGCTCACCGCTACGGCTGCGGCAGCGACGGCTCCGGTCGCCACCGACACCGGGGCGTCGATGAATCCGTCGGGTACATGCATGGGAGCTCCGCTCCGGGGTCACATAGGAAGTCGAACGCTCAATCATAGAGTCTTATTGCGACATATTTGCAAGAGCCTGCATGGTGCTGGAGCGCATCTCCCGCGTGTGTCCGTTCGCTCTTCATCCCGGCTTCATCTGCGCTTTCCGGTTCGCGATCAGCCCTGCGGGCGCCCCGCCCGCAGGTTCCAGCGTCCGGACCACCGCTGAATGCCGTCGCTGTCAGCGGGGGCACGTCGATCTGTCAGGAGGACGCTCGGGCGCGCTCAGGGCCCGTGCCGCGAAGGCGCGGACGATCTCTGGTTCGACGATGGCGAGCACCCGGCCCGGCGTGGTGGCGAGTGCGGACCCGGCCGACTTCGACGTGGTCCTCGGGGTAGCCCGGGACGCCGGGCTCGGTGGCCGGGTGGAGTTGACCCCGCCTGCCGATGCCACGAGCGCGTGGACCGTGGCGCAGGACGACGACCTGTGGCCGGTCCACTACGACCAGGTCGCCGTCGACGCGGCCCAGGGCGAGGTCACCTCGGAGAGCCGCTGGGCCGACTACCCACTGACGGCCAAGCTCAGCAAACTCGGCGTCCAGGGCCACATGGGCCTGCGGTTCGGCATCGTCAACCAGATCCTGCTGGCGCTGGTCGCGGTCGGCCTGATCTCCGTCATCGTGTGGGGCTACCGCATGTGGTGGCAGCGCCGCCCCACGCGTGGCGACCGCACGGCGGCCCTCGGGAAGGCCCCCGCACGTGGGACGTGGCGACAGCTCCCGCTGCCGGTGCTGGTCATCGGCGTCCCGGCCGTCGCCGCGCTCGGTTGGGCCCTGCCCCTGCTGGGCCTCACGCTGCTCGCATTCCTCTTCTACGACATAGCGTTCGGGCTCTACCTGCGGCCCCCCGCCGCCTGACGTCGCACCCGAAGAACAAACAGGAACTGCCTCCGGCCGGGCACGCCGACTGTGCCGGACCGGAGGCAGTTGCTCGCCGGAGGGCGGGGCTCGGTCTCGTGCCCCGTCATCGACAACCGGGAGAGTGTCAGACGCTCTTCGCGGTTCGCGCAGCCCAGCGATCCTCGACCTTGGCGACGCGCCAGTACGCGATCGCGATGGCCCACACGACGACGAAGAGGCCGACGATCACGTAGCCGACGTTGTCGAGATCGAGGCCGGCAACCCAGCCCGTGACCCCGTCCGTCATGTCGAGCTTGTCGTGCAGGACCCCGACAAGCTCGATGGTGCCGATGACGAAAGCGACGGCGATGGACAGACCGGTGATGGTGAGGTTGTAGTAGACCTTGCGCACGGGGTTGGAGAACGCCCACTGGTAGGCGAAGTTCATGAAGGTCCCGTCGAGGGTGTCGAACAGGCTCATCCCGGCGGCGAACAGCAGCGGCAGGCACAGGATCGCGTACCAGGGCAGACCGGCGGCGGCCCCGCTGCCCGCCATCACCATCAGCGCGACCTCGGTGGCGGTGTCGAACCCGAGCCCGAAGAGGAAGCCGAGTGGGTACATCTGCCCGGGACGCGTGATGGAGCGGGTGAGCCTGCCGAGGACGCGATTCATGAACCCCCTCGATTCCAGGTGGGTTTCGAGCTCCCGTTCGTCGAAGAAACCCGTGCGCATCTTCTTGAAGACCCGCAGTATGCCCAGCAGGGCGACGAGGTTCAGCACGGCGATGAGGTAGAGGAACGTGCCGGAGACGGTGGTTCCGACCACGCCCAGGGCCTGGTGCGTTCCGGAGTCCTCGTCCGCCAGGGTGCCTGCCAGGCGGGCGCCGCCGGCGACGAGCGCCGCCAAGGCCACCACGACGCTGGAGTGCCCCAGGGCGAACCAGAAGCCCACCGACACCGGGCGTTTGCCGTCCGCCATGAGCTTGCGCGTGGTGTTGTCGATGGCGGCGATGTGGTCGGCGTCGAAGGCGTGCCGCATTCCCAGGGTGTAGGCGGTGATACCGAGGCCGAGGCCGAAAGCCTGGGAACCGACCCGGTAGTCGTTCGGTATCACCAGCAGGAACAGGACACCGAAGGCGACGACGTGCAGCGCGGCGATCACGGCCATCAGGGCCGCGGTGCGGAGCGTGTCCTCGCGCCGCCAGTGGAACGGGCCGGCGGTCGGGACGGATGGGGGCAGGGTCATGCGGTCACGCTCCAGCACCTCGTGGATCAACTCGTGAGATGCCGCGGCCGGTCTCCTGGCTTACGGGCGAAGCGCGCCCGCCCCTGCCTTCCCGGCCTGTGAGGACCAGTGGCACCGCCGAGGCGGAAGGGGGCGGGAACTACCCGATCACAGTGGCGAGGGCCGCTCCGGACTGAGCCTTGTATCGGCTGTCACCGGTCTTCCCGAGCACCACGGCGCCATCACCCTAGGAGCGTGGGCACTCCGCCTGCAAGGCTGCACAGGTGCACAGGTGCACAGACGCACAGGTATTCAAGATCACATCCCGGGCTGCCAGGATGGCGCCCGTGCACCTTGTTCCCGCCGAGCGGGCGGGCCACCGAACCATCGACGACCACCGTGTCTGCGACGCTGTCGCCGGCATCGGAGAACCTGAGCATGTGCGCGCCTGGGCGGATCGCTTCTCGCTGCTCGCCGATCCGGGCCGCCTCGCCCTGCTGCTGGCTCTCCGAACCGCGGGGCCGATAGCGGTCACCGACCTGGCGGTGGCCACGGGCATGACGGACACGGCGGTCTCCCAGGCGCTGCGGCTGCTGCGGGCCGCCGGCGTCGTCAGCGGTGACAGACAGGGCCGGATCGTCCGCTACCGCATCGTGGACGACATGACCGCACAGCTGCTGCGGCACTGCGCGGCACCTCAGGGACACGTGGTGGCGGACGCATGACGTCCGGAGCGCCAGGGGTTCGGTAAGGGGGATCGGGCCGTGCTGCCGAGGTCGGGCGACCTGCCAGGTGTCCCCAGCAGGTCGCCATGGAGACCTGGTAGGCCGTGTCGCGGGCGTCAGGCGGCTCGGGAGTCAGTGACGCCGAAGCCTGCCTCGGTGATGGCCGCCTGCACTGCCGCGTCGTCAACGGCTGGTCCCTTGACGGTCACGGCGTGTGCGGCAAGGTCGACGACGACCTCGCCCACGCCCGGCACCTTCGACACCTCTTGAGTGATGCTTTGGACGCAGTGCTCGCAACTCATCCCGGTGACGGCATAACGCTTCTCGGTCATGAGGCTCTCTCCCGATCGGTGTCGCTCGTTCCCTCCTCATACGCACCACCGGCCAAAAGTGTTCACCACGGACGGATCGGGGCCTCGCGCCCCGGCCCCATACGGCCCACGCGCAAATATCACGGCGCCGAGAGCGTCAGCCGGTGAACGCCCTTCCCTCCCTCACACGAGGGAGGGATGACACGATGGCTGCCATGATGAGCGGCCCTGCCTTCCGCCTCGCGCGCGCCGCGGTCTTCGCCGCGGTGTGCGTCACGGTGACGGGTCTCGGCCACGCTCTGATGTCCGAGGCCATCCCTGGGTGGGCGGTGGGCTACGCGCTTGCCGCGACCACCGCGAGTGCGTGGTGGCTGGCCGGCCGCAAGGAACGCGGGCCCGTCACGGTGACCGTGTCCACCATGGCCACACAGGGGGCGCTGCACCTGTGGTTCGGTTTCGCGCAGCACTTCGCCGACGCCCCGGCCGTCATCGGCGTCACGGGAGGTCCCGCCGCCCACCACCCGGCCATCGGCATGGCGTCCATGGCGGCGTCGTCCGGGGGCAGATGGCCTGGCGGGATGACGCTGGCGCACGCGTGTGCAGCCCTGCTGTGCGGCGTGTGGCTGTGGCGCGGCGAGGCCGCCCTCTTCCGGCTCGGCCGGTCCCTGGCCGCGTTCGTCTTCGCGCCGCTACGTCGCGCGGCACGCGCATACGCGGTCACCGCGAAGCCGCTTCCCTCACGTTCGGCGTCATTCCTCGCGTTCGTACCGCCGCTGCACTGGGCGCCGTTGCGGTACGCCGTCTCCCGCAGAGGGCCTCCACGGTCACCGAGCTGTTGCTGACCGCCCGTCTCCTCACCAGGTGCTGACGGGCGGAGCCCTGGCGTTCCCGCACGCCGGGGCGTGACCCCGCGGTGTCTAAGCACCGCTCACCATCTGTGTGAAGGACCTCTTGCGATGACCCATGCCCTTGCTCCGTCGGCGCACGGCTCCCCGCCGCCGCCCGACGGCGAATCCGCGCGCGACCAGGTCACGTTGTGGGCGTTGGCTGCCCGTGACGGAGACCCGGATGCGGTCGAGCGGTTCGTCCGCGCCACCCGTCAGGACGTGGTGCGGTTCGTGGCACGCCTGAGCGGTGAGGCGCACAATGCCGATGATCTCGCCCAGGAGACCTATTTGCGTGCGCTGACCGGCCTTCCTCGGTACGAGGGACGGTCCAGTGCCCGCACCTGGCTGTTGTCGATCGCCCGTCACGTGGTGGTCGACCGCATCCGCATGGCGGCAGCGCGCCCGCGGATCGCCTATGCCCGCGACTGGCAGGCGGCGGCCGAACGCAGACAGCCCCGAAACCTGCCCGGCTTCGAGGAAGGGATCGCCCTGCTCGACCTGCTCGACCGGCTGGACGGGGCTCGCCGCGAAGCCTTCGTCCTCACCCAGCTGCTCGGGCTGCCCTACGCCGACGCCGCGTCGGCGGCCGGCTGTCCCGTCGGCACGGTCCGTTCCCGGGTGGCGAGAGCCCGCCTGGACATGACGGCCCAGCTGGCGTGCTTGGGATGACCGACGAGTCCCCTTAGGAGGTCGTACCACGGCCGCTTCTGGTTCCCGGCGTCTGCTGGAACCAGAAGCGGCGGGGGCACACGCGCTCTTGTGTGCGCGCCACCGGCGCTCCTTCCGGTGTCCAGGTGTTCGGTTCCTGACCGGAAGGGCCGGGTACCTCCATGGCACCAGGGGCGGCCCGCTCTCCTCAGCGGCTGCCGGAGCGCGGGGAAAGGATTCGCGAGATGGCAACGGATTTCGGAGCACTGGAACCGGTGGCGACATTCTGCGGCAACTGCAACTGCGGCTGCCCGCAGTTGTTCGTCGACCCCGCCGCCCCGGCCGAGCAGCGGATCGTGCTGACCGACGACTTCGGTCAGCGGGTGCAGATGAGCGCCGACCAGTTCGGCTCGCTGATCGAGGAGGCCAAGGCGGGGAAGCTGGACGGTTTGGCAACCGCCTGACCCGGACGCATCGGACGGGTTCGGTCAGCCGCCGGGCCTGACGACCACCGCGTACGTCTCCACCGGGTCGCTGTGTCGGAAACGCAGCTCGAACCGGATACGGTCCCCGAGACGGACCGCGGTGCGGAGCTGGACCATCACGTCCGTTCCGTAGGGGGACATGGTCAGGGTGCCGCGGGCCGGCACCGTCTGCACGCCGGCCGGCGCCATGGCGGCGGCGCCCTGGCCTCGTGGTGCCGTCGCGGTGACAGCCGTCCGGACGGCGTCGGGCGAGGACACCGAGATCAACTGGTCGTCGGAGTTACCGCTGTTGCGGACCGTGAACACCGCGACGGTCACGCCGTCCTCACTGAACGGCAGCAGCATGCGGGCGTCCGTCACCTGCAGGCGGGGAGGCGTCCCTGCGGCTCCGCTGCCCGCCCAGGCCATGAGGGCGAACAGCGCGACGAGACCTGCCGCGACGGGTGCGAGGGCGCCCCGGGCCGCCGCGAGCAGCCGGCGCGCATTCCCTGCGGACACGGATGTGAGCACGCTCATCGGGGGCCGCCCTTCGCTCGTCCGGGACGCTTGACAGGAACCGGCTGCCAGGCGCGCAGCCGCAGGCTGTTGCCGACCACCAGCAGCGAACTCGCCGACATCGCGGCGGCGGCCACCATCGGGTTGAGCCAGGCGGTCGCCGCCAACGGGACGGTGACGAGGTTGTAGCCGAACGCCCAGGCGAGGTTGGCGCGGATGGTGGCCAGGGTGCGGCGCGCCAGGCGGACAGCGTCGGCGACGGCCTGGACGTCCTCGCGCACAAGGGTGATGTCGGCGGCGCCAATGGCGACGTCGGTGCCGCTGCCCATCGCGATGCCGAGGTCCGCCGCGGCCAGCGCGGCCGCGTCATTGACGCCGTCGCCGACCACGGCGACGCGGTGCCCCTGTTCGCGCAGGTGACGTACCAAGTCCGCCTTGCCCTGCGGGGTGAGGCGGGCATGCACCTCGGTGATGCCCAAGTGTCCCGCGACAGCGCGGGCCGTGGCATCGCGGTCGCCGGTGGCGAGCACCGGATGCAGGCCGAGCCGGCGCAGGTGCTCCACGGCACGGTAACTGCCGGGACGGAGAGGGTCGCCGAGGGCGATGACGGCTTCCCAGGTTCCGTCGACACGGACGGCCACCGGGGTGTGGGCGGCCGCCTCGGCCGCGGACACCGCCTCGGCCAGCCGTCCGGGCAGGTCGTCGGCGGGGGCGCACACCTCGACCCGGTGGCCCTCGACGTGTCCCGCGACGCCGTGCCCCGCGGCGGCGGCGAACCCGTGCGGCTCAGGCAGCGGCCGCTCGGGAACCGCGCGGCGGGCGTGGGCGACAACGGCACGGCCCAGCGGGTGTTCCGAGCCCTGCTCCACCGCTCCGGCCAGGCGCAGGACGGCTTCACGTCCGATACCTCCGGGCAGGGCGGTCACCTCGGTGACGCTCATGTGGCCACTGGTGAGGGTGCCGGTCTTGTCCAGGACGACGATGTCCAGGGCCCGCATGGCCTCCAGCGCCCGGGGACCGCTCACCAGGACGCCGAGCTGCGCGCCGCGACCGGTCGCCGCGAGCAGGGCGGTCGGAGTGGCCAGACCCAGGGCGCAGGGGCAGGCGACGACGAGCACGGCGACCGCCGCGGTGACCGCGGCCTGCGGATCGGCGTCGGCGCCCAGCCAGAAACCGAGCACGACGACGGCGACCGCGAGTACCGCCGGGACGAAGACACCGGCGATGGTGTCGGCCAGTCGTTGCACGCTCGCCTTCTCCGCCTGCGCCTCGGTGACCAGCCGGGTGATACGGGCGAGCTGGGTGTCGGCGCCGACGGCGGTCGCGCGCACCAGGAGCAGGCCGCCGGCGTTGACCGCGCCGCCCACGACGGCGGACCCGGGCGAGACCTCGACGGGTTCGCTCTCCCCGGTGACCAGCGACAGGTCCAGCGCGGACCCCCCCTCGGCGACCACACCGTCGGTGGCCGCGCGTTCTCCGGGCCGCACCAGGAAGACCTGTCCCACACGCAGTTGCTCGATGGGGATGCGGGTCTCCGTCCCGTTCGCGCGGACGGAGACGTCCTTTGCGGCGAGTTGGGCCAGGGCCCGCAGGGCCGATCCGGTGCCCTGCCGGGCCCGCGTCTCCAGCAGGCGGCCGGCCAGGACGAACAGCGGGACCCCGACCGCCGCTTCGAGATAGACATGCGCCGGACCGCCGCCGCCGGCCGAGGGCAGGAGACTGAAGGGCATCCGCATGCCCGGCACGCCGGCGCCGCCGGCGAAGAGGGCGTAACTGGACCAGGCGAAGGACGCCGTGACACCGAGGGACACCAGGCTGTCCATCGTCGCGGCCGCATGCCGCATCCCACGCAGCGCCCGGCGGTGGAACGGCCAGGCGCCCCAGGTGGCGACAGGCGCCGCCAGAACGAAACACAGCCATTGCCAGTTGCGGAACTGCAGAGCCGGAATCATCGACAGCACCAGCACGGGCAGCGACAGCAGCGCCACGACGATCAGGCGATGGCGTTCCGCGCGAGCCGTGTCCGCGTCGTCCTCGTCGTGGCCGTCCTCGCTGTCCGCCGACGGCGGTGCGGGGAGTTCGGCGCTGTACCCGGCACGTTCGACGGCCGCGAGAAGGTCGCCGGTGCTCACCTCTGCGGGGTGGCTCACGCGAGCCCGGCCGGTGGCGAGGTTGACCGTGGCGGTCACTCCCTCCAACTTGGCGAGCCGTTTCTCCACACGGGAGACGCAGGCCGCGCAGGTCATGCCGCCGACGATGAGGTCGGTGGTCGTCGTCGTGGCCGATGTCATCCGGCACCGCCCGACTGCATGTCACCCATGCCGCCCATATCACCCATGCCGCCGGTGGGCGGGACCGGGCCGTCGCCCGAGCCGGTGCCGCCCCGGTGCATGCCCGGGGCAACCGGGCCCACGGTCGAGCCGGCCGTGTAGGCCGCGCAGAACAGCAGCGCCAGAAGCACCACGAAGCCCACGAGGACCGGTGGTGGCAGGAAACGGCGCCAGGCGGCGTGGCCGCCCGGAGGGACGTGCGTCAATGAATCGTCTGCCATCGCTGCTCCTGACCGTGGAGGCCCGCCGGCCGCGGCCCGCGCGGGGGACGGGCTACGTGGCGACACATGCGGCCGGCGGACGAACGGGGGCGGGCCACGTCGGGAAGGCACCCTCGTGGTCCGGTGCGCTCATGCTGCCACGCACGTGGTGCCGGCACGGCGTTCCACGCGACCTTGACGCACGTGAGGATTCTCTTGCCGCTTCCCGGGAACCGGGGGCAGCCGCGATCCGACCACCTGGTGAAGTGGCGCCAGACCTGCCCTCGGCGGCCTGCGCCCGAGGGCGCACCTACGAGGGAGGCCTCAGGCGGCGGCGCCTGGGCTTTCCGGACACGGCGGAGTCCACCAGCAGGTGGAGCAGTCCCGCGCAGACCGTCCCGGCGACGGCGCCGACCAGGGCGCCCACGGTGTGTCCCACGGCGGCCCCGAGCCATGCGCAGCCTGCGGCGACGACCGCAAGCGTGGCGAGGGAGAGCGGCCAGGAGCCGCCGCTGTCCCGCCGGGACCAGGCCCACGGCGGGAGCCCGAACAGCCGCGGAGAGCGGTCCCGTTCTGGCTCGTCCCACGGTGCGGCGAAGTGGGCCCCGTCCCTGCGCGTCCTTTTGACACTGCTCATCGTGACCCGCGCCCCTCGCCCTGCCGCCCGCTGGTGCCCCCGCCCGTGGCCATGCACGGGTGTTCCTTCCCCTCCCCATGAAGCCGGAATCCGCCGCGGCGGCAGGGGGACGGGCGCCCCGAAGAACACCCGTCCTCGCCTCTGGGGTTGACCGGGGCCGGTTCAGACCAGCAGTACGAACATCACGGCCATGCCGAGGGCCATGGCCGCGTGGCACGCGAGGTCGAGAGCACCGTTGCCGTTGCCGATGCCGTCGCCCGCCCCGGAGCCGGCCGACGCGACGACACGACCTCGGTCGAAGGCACCGGCGAGCCAACGCATCGCGATCGCCAGCAGCACGACGGCCAGCACCCCCGCGGTCAGCCTCGGCCCGCCGCCAACGAGGCTCATCGTGACGGTCGCGGACCCGCCCGACATGTGCATCCCCGCCATGTCGTGCACGCCGCCCGCGTGACCCGCGGACTGATGGGACGAGCCCATCGCCCGCACCATCCACGCCATCGCCCCCATCATCACGACATGGGGAAGCGCCACGACCAGCGCACCGGCGCGGGCGCCCGGGGCGACGCGGATCAGCGCGGCTCCGGCAAACCACAGCGCACCCGCCGTGAAAAGGACGACCTGTGGCCCGCTCGACAGGTCCATGCCCCACGGCCAGACCATCGCGATCATGGCCACGCCCATCGCGCTGTGCAGCACGTGGCTCACGCGTTCGTTCAAGGAAGTGACGGGGGCGACCATCAACCAGAGGCTGTAGAGCGTCGGCAGGGCGAACATCGCGCTGAGGAGCCAGCGCAGTCCGCTCGCGGCGATCATGCGGGCACCTGGGCGGCACGGCGCCGGCGCACGGCACCGACTGCCAGGTCGACGACGAGGAACAGCAGCAGCGGTACGCCGAAGAACGGCACGTAGTAGCCGATGACGGCGGTCACCACCACAGCGGGCGCCATGACCCGGCCCGGGACCCGACGCCACGCGCCGCGTGCGGGCGGCCGTCCGAGCGCGAAGCCCTCGGTTCTCGTGGGCCTGCGCAGCCACCACATCCGGTAGCCCCACAGGACCATCCCGATCAGCGCGAGGGCCAGCAAGGCCAGGGCGATCTGGTTGAACAGGCCGAACAACAGGCCCATGTGCGCGTCGATGCCCCAACGAGTCAGCTTGGCGAGGATCGGGTAGTCGGCGAACTTCAGTGTGGCCGTCACCTTGCCCGTCGCGGGGTCGACGGCCACCGAATCCTGCCGCTCGGGCCAGGAACGGGTGTTCTCCTTCACCACGTACGCCGATCCGGCCTCAGTCGGCGGGGTGATGACGACCACGCCGCGCAACCCGGCGTCGTGCGCCGCGGCGGCCACCGCGTCGATGCCGACGTCCCCTGTCGTTCTGCCGCCCGCACCGCCGTCCTCACGGGAGGGAAGGGTCTTGCTGATCGACGGGCTGCTGCCACCGAGCGCGTCCTGGATTTCTCCGATGCTGGCGCCGGCGTGTGCGGACCACGTCAGACCGGTCGCCGACAAGCCGAGCAGACCCACCGACGCCCACAGCCCGACCGCCCCGTGCCAGGACATCGTGCGGCGCCGACCGGCGGCTCCACCTTGAGGAAGCACGATCCGCCGGAGCCGCTGCCGGGTACGCGGGGCGCCGATCCACAGCGCGAGCCCGCCGAGCACCTCTACCCACAACCAGCTCGCCGCGAGTTCACTGTAGTTGCGGCCGAACTCACCCAGGTGCAGGGTGCGGTGCAGGCTGTCGAGCCACGCGCGGACGGGAAGCCACTGGCCGTAGGTCCTGAGCGTTCCCAGCACCTTGTGGTCGTACGGGTCGACGAACGCGGTGAACGAATAGTCGGCGGGCAGCCCAGGCTTGCTGAAGACGACGCGGGTGCTGTCTCCGGCGCCCGGTCCCGTGCTCACCGACACCAGGGTGCCGTCAGGGACCGCCTGCTGGGCGGCGGCCACCTGACTGGCGAGAGAGTCCGCGTCGCCCCGTGGAGTGACCTTGAGCTCGTGCTTGTAGAGGGCGGACTCCAGTTGTGGCGTGGTCGTGTAGGCAAGTCCGGTCACCGCGGCGATCAGGAGGAACGGACCTATCAGGACGCCTGCGTAGAAGTGCAGGCGCAGCAGCATGGGGCGCATGTTGCTCCAGGTGCCCGCACCGCTCGGCGCGGCGTCCCCGGCCGAGGACGGCGTGTCCTTCGCTGCGGGCCGATCAACACCCTCGGGCTGCGTGTCCGGGCCCTCTGGCGCGGCTGGCGATGTTCGGCTTGCGGACATGGCTGTCTCTCTTCCCGGGGACGGCGTGGACCGCGATTCGCCGGTCCGCAGGAAGAGTCGGGGCCGTGGGCATGGGAGTTCCCGCAGCTTCGGTGTGAACAGTGCCACTGCAACGGGGCAGGGATGCGGGGAACCCGATCGGGGGCGGAGCCGACCGCGCGCGAGCACCGGGACCGCTCGCGGCCGGCTCCCGGCCATGGACTGCGCCGGTCAGAGCACGGGGGAACCGACGTGAGGACGTGGCCGAGGACCACGACACCGACAGCCGGAAGCGTCCCGCGTCGCAGTCATGTCGTCGCAGGTCAGCCAACCGGGGGCCGAGTACAAGGGCGTGGGCGAGCGCGCTGGAGTAGGCCGCCGCTGGCCTCGTGAAGGCGTCGTCCCAACAGGTCCTGGGTGAGGCCGGTGGTGGCGAGGTGGCCGACCAGCTCGGCGATGCCTTCCTTGCCCGTCGCGCCCGGTGGCTCGGCGATCAGTTCGCGAAGGGTCAGCCGGGGGCCGGCGGGAGCCTGCCGCGAGATGGCGGGCCGGATCGGGAAGGACGCATGGGGCGGCAAGCACATCCGGCCGCGCTCAACATGTGAGCTGGGCCGGATGTGCGGTAGCCGTCAGGCGCCTGAGGCGGCCTTCGCGGCGGTGAAGCGTGCGGTGACGTCGTTCCAGTTGACGAGGTCCCAGAGCTTGGTGACGTAGTCGGGGCGGACGTTCTTGTACTGCAGGTAGTAGGCGTGCTCCCAGGCGTCGAAGACCAGGAGCGGGGTGGCGCCCTGGCCGACGTTGCCGTGGTGGTCGTAGACCTGCTCGACGATCAGGCGCTTGCCGAGGGGTTCCCATGCCAGGACGCCCCATCCGGAGCCCTGGACGGAGGCGGTGGCGACGGTGAGCTGCTTCTTGAAGGCCTCGAAGCCGCCGAGGTGCTCGTCGATGGCGTCGGCCAGGGCGCCGTCGGGGCGGTCGCCGCCGTCCGGGGAGAGGTTCTGCCAGAAGATCGAGTGCAGGACGTGGCCGGAGAGGTTGAAGGCGAAGGTCTTCTCCAGTCCGACCAGGCCGGTGGGGGTGATGGCGTCCTTGTCGCGGGCCTCGGCGATCTGCTCCAAGGTGTCGTTGGCGCCCTTGACGTAGGCGGCGTGGTGCTTGGCGTGGTGGAGCTCCAGGATCTGTCCGGTGATCGCCGGCTCGAGCGCGGCGTAGTCGTACGGCATGTCCGGAAGCGAGTACGTGCCCATCAGGCACAGCCCCTTTCAAGCGATGTGATCGGTTGAAGCACTGTCACCTTACGCTCACTGTTGCGAAGAACTTGCAACAGCTAACCAAGTGCATCAGCATGTCCTTCAGGCGGGGTCGGCCCGTCAGCCTTCGGAGTCGTCGCGCCCGCGGTCCCGGGTGCGGCCCTTCCTGCGGGGTGATCGTCTTTCCAACCGGCAACCTGCCGGTCCCGGCCGACCTCGCCCTGACAGCATTCGGGGCACATGCCGCGCAGCAAGAGACCGTCCTCCGCGTCGAGCCGGAAGCCGGTGGCCTTCTCGGCCGCGCGCACCGCGGCCGCCAGCCGCTCGGCGCCCATCCTGGTGACCGATCCGCAGCCGCTGCAGACGGCGTGGTGGTGCGGGTCGCGGGTGAGGCAGTAGACGGTCGTGGAAGGGCCGTGTGTCATGCTCACCACGCCCCGCTCGGTGAGGACTTCCAGGGTCCGGTAGACCGTCGTGATGTTGACGCTCACCCCTTGATCAGCGAGGCGGCGCCGGATCTGGTTCGCGGTCAGGTGGCCGTGGTGGTCGCGCAGCAGGGCCAAGAGGCTCAGCCGGGGCCGGGTGCAGCGCAGGCCGCACGCTCGTAACGTGTCGGCCTCGCGTCCGCTGGGGCGGTTCGCGTTCCAGGCCTCCTTGGTAGCTGCCGTCGGCTTCATGCCGGCCTGCCCCCTTGACCACTTCATTGCCCTATGAGCATCCACTGTTAACTGCAAAGAGGTTGCAGGTAATTTTCGCTCGCGCCTAATTTGGCATGTCATCAGGCATGTCCAGAAAGAGGCCCCCATGTCCACCGCTCCGCCGCCCGCCGAGCCGGGAACCCCGTCTCTGATCCACCGCGTCCGGCACGTGCTCAGTCCGCGGGAGTGGGCCAGCGTCGGAGGCATGGCGGCCTTCGTCGTCGGCCTGCACGTGATCGGCTGGTTCACGCTCGTGGCGATCGTCGCGCCGGAGCACTACAGCCTCGGCGCGAAGAGCTTCGGGGTCGGCATCGGCGTGACCGCCTACACCCTGGGCATGCGGCACGCCTTCGACGCGGACCACATCGCCGCGATCGACAACACCACCCGCAAACTGATGGGAGAGGGTCAGCGGCCGCTGTCCGTCGGCTTCTGGTTCTCCCTGGGGCACTCCTCGATCGTCTTCGGGCTGGCCTTCCTGCTGTCGCTGGGCGTCAAGGCGCTGGCCAACCCCGTGGAGAACGACGACTCGCAGCTGCACAACGTCACCGGCTGGATTGGCACGACGGTCTCCGGCACGTTCCTCTACGTCATCGCCTTCATCAACCTGCTGATCCTCGCCGGTATCTGGAAGGTGTTCCGGCAGATGCGGTCCGGCCACTTCGACGAGGCCGCCCTGGAGGAGCAGCTGAACAATCGCGGCTTCATGAACCGGATCCTGGGCCGTGTGATGAAGTCCATCACCAAGCCCTGGCAGATGTACCCGCTCGGCCTGCTCTTCGGACTCGGCTTCGACACCGCCACCGAGATCGCCCTGCTCGTCCTCGCCGGTTCCGGCGCCGCCTCCGGACTGCCGTGGTACGCGATCCTGTGCCTGCCCGTGCTGTTCGCGGCCGGCATGTCGCTGCTGGACACCATCGACGGCTCGTTCATGAACTTCGCCTACGAGTGGGCCTTCTCCAAGCCGGTCCGGAAGGTCTACTACAACCTCACCATCACGGGCCTGTCGGTCGCCGTCGCGCTCATCATCGGCACCGTCGAACTGCTGGGCCTGATCGCCGACAAGGCGGGCCTGCACGGCGCGTTCTGGGACTGGGTCTCCGGCCTCGACCTCAACATCATCGGGTTCGTCATCGTCGGGCTCTTCTTCGCCACCTGGCTCGTGGCCCTGCTGGTGTGGAAGTTCGGCCGCATCGAGGAGAAGTGGACGGCGAACCTGCGCCCGGCGGACCAGCCCGCCGACTGAGCCACCGCCTCGGGTTCCACCCGCTCCGAACGCCCCTGAACCACGCCGACCGGTCCGGGGCGTTCGCGTGCCCACAGATGCCCTTACTATGCAATTGCAATAACTACGCAATAAGGGGTTCCGGGAGGCGAACATGGTGGTCCTGGGCATCGAGTCGTCCTGCGACGAGACCGGTGCGGGGCTGGTGGAGAACGGCCGACTGCTCGGCCACGCCGTGGCGTCGAGCATGGACGAGCACGCCCGCTTCGGCGGTGTCGTGCCCGAGATCGCCGCCCGCGCCCATGTCCACGCCGTTGGCCCGGTGGTGCGTGCCGCCCTGTCCGACGCGGGGCTCGGCCTGCGCGACGTCAGCGCCGTCGCCGTGACCACCGGCCCGGGACTGTCGGGGGCACTGCACGTCGGCGTGGCGGCCGCGAAGAGCTATGCGTACAGCCTTGGCGTGCCGCTCTACGGCGTGCACCACCTGGCCGGACACGTCGCGGCCGACACCCTGGAACACGGCCCGCTGCCCAACCCGTGCGTGGTGCTGATCGTCTCCGGCGGCCACACCTCGCTGCTCCTCGTCCGCGACCTGGCCCGGGACCCGATCATCCATCTGGGTGACACGCTCGACGACGCCGCGGGCGAGTGCTTCGACAAGGCAGCCCGCGTACTCGGCCTGCCCTACCCCGGCGGACCCGCCATCGACCGCGCCGCCCGCGACGGCGACCCCCGCGCCATTCCCTTCCCCCGCCCGATGACCGGGCCGCGCGACGACCCGTACGCCTTCTCCTTCTCCGGACTGAAGACCGCGGCCGCCCGCTGGGCCGAACACCACCCCGGCGGCCACGTCCCGGACGCCGCGGCCTCGCTCCAGGAAGCCATCGCCGACGTCCTGACCCGCAAGGCACTGGCGGCCTGCCGCGAGCACGGCGTGCGCGACCTGGTCGTGGTCGGCGGCGTCGCCGCCAACTCCCGGGTACGGGCGCTGGCCGAGGAACGGTGCGCGGCCGCCGGAATCCGGCTGCGCGTACCGCCACTGCGCCTGTGCACCGACAACGGCGCCATGATCGCCGCCGTCGGCGACCTCCTGGTCCGTGCTGGCGCCCGGCCCGCACCACTGGACGTGTCGATCGACCCCTCCGCGCCGCTCGAACGTGCCATCCTGGCCCCCGCAGCATGAGCACCAACGTCCGCGTGGTCTCCGCCGACGAGCTCCTGGGTCACGCGCCGGCGCTGCGTACCGCCTACCGGGAGGCGTTCTCCTCACCGCCGTGGAACGAGGGCGAGGAGGAGGCGGACGGCTTCCTCGACCGCCTCGCCCGGGACATCGCGCGGCCGGGCTTCACCGCCGCACTCGCTCATGACGGCAGGGAAGTCCTCGGCTTCGCCACGGCCTGGACGACTCCCGCCCCGTTCCCCTCGGGCCGCTGTTACGGCCTGGTCCAAGCCGCCCTCGGCCCCGGCCGCACGGACGCCTGGCTGTGCGGTGCCCGCGAGGTCGACGAGTTGGCCGTCCGGCCCACCGCGCAGGGCACCGGCGTCGCGACGGGCCTGCTGGACGCCGTCACCTCAGGTGCCCCGGGCAATCGGGCATGGCTCCTCACCTCCGTCCAGGCCACCCAGGCCCTGCGCTTCTATCGCCGCCGTGGCTGGACCCAGGCCACCCACCCGGCCGACGACAGCACCGGGATCACCGTCCTCCTCGGCCCGCGCCATCCCGACCGCGCTGCCGCCGCGCGGCCCCTGTGAATTCCCCGAACCCGTTCCCCGCCCCGGAGCTCGCCTTGCGCACCGCCGAGATCCGCCGCCGCTTCCTCGACCGAAGGGATCGCCGCAGAGCAGCTCCCTGCGGTCCTGAGCCCGCTCCGTGATGTCCTCACGCGCGCATGAGAAGGAGTTGCCGCGTGCTACGGAAGCCTCGCCGTGCTGGACGTCGGGACCAGGTCGTCCCCTTCGTCCTGCAAGGTGGAGACCGCGCTGAAGATGTAGAAGCACCCCGCCGTCACCACCGCCACACCGGCCAGAACGGGAGTCCACGACCTCAGCTTGGCAGTGGCCGACCGGCCGCGAAAGTGTCCTTCCACGAACGAGAATCCCCGGATGGTGGCGACACCGACGCCCGTGAGAGTCACCGCCATCCCGACGCCGAAGGTGATCACGATGGCCAGGGCACCGAGTGCGCGGCCTGTCAGCAGCCCGCTGACGAAGATCAGGAACGCCGACGGCGACGGCAGTAGACCACCGGAGAGGGCCAGCGCCGTCAGGCCCTGGCGGGACCACGGGTTGGTCAACTGCTCGACGTGGTGGTGCGCGTGAGCGGTCTCGTCCTGCACTGCCGTGTCGTGGCTGTGGTGGTCGTGCGTGTGGTCATGGCCGTGCGCGTGACCGTGCGAGTGGCCGTGGTCAGGCCCGTGCGAGTGACCGTGTCCGTGCGCGTGACCGTGTTCGTGTCCGTGCCCATGGGAACGGCGGCGGTCGCGGAAGTGCCGGTACACCAGGCCCACACCCACGATCGCGACGACTGCTCCTGCCGCGGCCTGCATCCAAGCGGTGGCGGTCCTGGTGCTGACCGCGGTGCTGCTGACCCCCACCCACAGCAGAGCGAGGACGAGGACCGAGAACGTGTGCATCGTCGCCACGATGACGCCGAGGCGCACCGCGTCCTTGGCGCGACCGCGCGTTCCCACCAGGTAAGCGGCCGTGATGCTCTTTCCGTGGCCCGGGGCAACCGCGTGAGCGGCGCCGACGCCGAGTGCGACGACCAGGACCACCCAGAACAGGGATCGCCCGTCGAAGAGGGCGATCAGGTGGTTGTCGAGACTGCCTATCCCTGTCATGCGTTGCTCCTGGTACCGGCGGTGCCGGCTTCGGCGGGTGCTGTGTCGTGCGCGGTGGAGTCCGAACCCGGCGGGAGCGGGGATCCGGTCGGGGCGTGTGCCGCCACAGCGGAAGGGCCCACCGCTTGGGCGGCCTTGCGGCGGCGCGACCGCCAGAGGACGAACCCGCCGATGGCCAGGGCGGCGGCCACGGTCCCGCCGGCGAAGACCACGACCGTCCTGCGGACGCTGCCCCCGGAGGCCGTGAACGTGACGTGCGCAGTCGGCTGAGCGGAGGTGAAGAGCGTCGGCTGCGTCTGAGCGGGACCAGTGGAGGTGAGCATGGTCCGATACGCCGGGTGGAGGTCGGTGAGCGAGGTGATCGTGACGTCCACCGCGGTCACCGGAGCCGGGCAGTCGAAGGCCACTTGGGCTCCGCGCGCCAGGAAGTCCCGCATCTCCCCCACCACAGCGCCGTGGCAGGGGTGTCCGCCCTGCGCGACGGTGATGTGTTTGAGCAGGTAGCTGCGGATGGTCGGCGACTCCTGCAAACGCTGCGTGAACGACAGGTTCGAGGAGTTCGCTCCGCCGCCCTGGCCGCCGAACACCCCGAGCGACTGGCCGAGTGCCACCCAGTCGAGCTTGTCGGTGTTCCACGCGATCAGCAGGCGGGAGCCCTGGACGCCGGCCCCGGCGGTGGACGGCGGGCCGAACGGGTGGGCCGAGGCGGAAGGGGCGGGACCGGCCAGGGCGGTCACGATCGCCAGCGCGGCCCCCGCCAGTGCAGTGCCCGGCGCCGGCCGTACCGAACGCCTCAAACGGGCTGGGAACTGAAGGGACAAGAGCGCGGATCTTTCGTGCGGCCTGTGGGAGCGGACATCAACGGCGCGATGACACGTGCCGAAACCGCACTCTGTACAACCAGTCGGACCATTTCCCGACGATCACATGGAGAACGGATGAACTCACCGGCCCGCACACGAGCGTCGCAAGGCACACCCGTACGGCGCCACCCTGCGGCCTACCGCTCGTGCAGGGCTGCTTGTTCTTGCCCGGGAGAACGACTTCACCTGTGACGCCCGCACTCGTTCCCCCGAGTCGGGCCTCGCCCCTGTCGATCAGCGGATCCGCCTTCACCACACGGCGCGCTCCACATTGGCCAAAGTCCCGGTGGGTGGCTCCAGACCGCCCTCAGCCTTCGTGCGGCTTGTGGAGACGAGCCCCCTCGCTTCGGTGCGGGGCGAAGCGGACGGGTGCCTGGAAGCGGGCGCGGCGTGCGGCGCGGCGGAAGGTGGTGAGGACGGCGGGGCCGGCCAGGAGGATGCAGACGAAGTTGGTGACGGCGCGGCCGGTGTCCCAGCCGAGTGAGGTGGCGAGGTCGAAGGCGACGTAGCGGTGCCACTGCTCGGTGAAGGGCAGGCCGGGCAGGTAGGCGATGGAGCTGTTGGGGTCGAGGGAGAAGGGCCAGAAGGACAGGTTGAGGAGGAAGCCGAAGAGGTAGCCGGACAATGATCCGTAGACGGCCAGCATCAGCACTTCGCGGCGGCCGGTGGCGCGGGGCAGGAATCCGGCGAGCATGCCGACGAAGGCGCAGCCGAACATCTGGTAGGGCATCCAGGGGCCGACGCCGCCGGTGATGAGGGCGGAGGCGAACAGGGAGGTGCAGCCGAGGGTGAAGCCGAAGCCGGGGCCGTAGACGCGTCCGGCGAGGACGAGGACGAAGAAGACGGTCTCGATGCCGGCGGTGCCGGCGCCGAGCGGGCGCAGGGCGGCGTTGACGGCGGACAGGACGCCGAGCATGGCGAGTGCTTTGGAGTTGATGCCGCCTTCGGCGATCTCGGAGAGGACGACGCTGAGGACGAGGACGAGCAGGACGCCGAAGATCAGCGGCGGGGTGTAGGAGGCGCCGAATGTGCCGGGTGCGACGACGAACGGCCAGAAGAAGGCGACCAGTCCGAGGAACGCGGCCAGGGCGATGACGATGCCGGCCCGGGGGGTGAGCCGGATGGCCGGTGCGGAGAGCCGTGTCATGGGCGGGCCTCGCCGTCCGCGTGGATGCCGAGTGCCGACGTGACCTGCTCCACGGTGAGGAACGGCAGCGGGGCGAGGATCTTGGCAGTCTGCGGGGCGAAGACGGGTGAGGCGACGATGACGTCCGCGGTGGGTCCGTCGGCGACGATGTCGCCCTCGGCCATCACCACGACGCGGTCGGCGGCGCGGGCGGCGAACTCGACGTCGTGGGTGGAGATGACGACGGCCCGGCCCTCCGCGGCGAGGGCGTCGACGATGCCGATGAGTGCGGTCTTGGCCCGGTAGTCCAGGCCGCGGGTCGGCTCGTCCAGGAGCAGGACGCGGGGTGCGGCAGCCAGTTGGACGGCGAGGACGAGGGCGAGTTTCTGGCCTTCGGACAGGTCGCGCGGGTGGGTGGCGTCGTCGATGCCGGGTGCCAGGCGGTCGAGGATCGCACGGGCGCCTTCGCCGGGGCCGGACTCGTGGTCGGCCTGGTCGAGTTCCTGCTTGACGCTTTCGAGGTAGAGGAGGTCGGCGGGGGTCTGCGGGACCAGGCCGACAAGGCGCCGTGCGTCGGCGGCGGACATCGTGTGGGGATCGCGTGCCGGTCCGTGCTCCCCCGTCACCTCGACGGTTCCGGCCCTGCGTGCTCCGGAGCCCTGGAGGGCCCAGAGCAGGGACGACTTGCCGGAGCCGTTGCGGCCCATGAGGGCCGTGATCTCGCCTTCGTGCAGGTCGAGGCCGACCTCGCGGACGGCGGGCACGCCGCGGTAGCTGACGGTGACGCCCCGGGCGGTGAGCAGCTTCGGCGGGACGGCGGCGGGGGCGGGGCGGACGGGGCCCGGGTCGTGCCCGGCCAGGCTGGTGCGCAGCGGCGCCGCGCGGCGCCGGGCGTCGCGTACGGACAGCGGCAACGGATCCCAGCCGCCGGCGCGCCCGAGTTCCACGATCGGGGGCGCGATGCCGGCGTCGCGGAGGACGGCGGCGGGTTCGCCGATCACCGCGCGTCCGTCGCCGGGCAGGTGGATGACGCGGTCGGCGTACTGCACGACCCGTTCCAGGCGGTGCTCGGCCATCAGGACGGTCACGCCGAGGTCGTGGACGAGACGGGTGACCGCGGCCAGAACCTCCTCCGCTGCTGTGGGGTCGAGCGCGGAGGTGGGTTCGTCCAGCACGAGCACCCGCGGATGGGCGGTGAGGACCGAGCCGATCGCGACGCGCTGCTGCTGGCCTCCGGAGAGTTCGTACAGGGCGCGGTGGCGCAGGTCGGCGAGGCCGAGCAGGTCCAGGGTCTCCTCGACGCGTTTGCGCATGGTCGCGGGCGGGATCGCCAGCTGTTCCATGGCGTAGGCGAGTTCTTCCTCGACGGTGTCGGTGACGAAGCCGTCCAGGGGGTCCTGGCCGACGACGCCGACGACGTCGGCGAGTTCGCGGGGCGGGTGGTGTGCGGTGTCGCGGCCGTCGACGGTGACGCGGCCCTGGAGGGTGCCGCCGGTGAAGTGGGGCACGAGTCCGTTGACGGCGCCGAGGAGGGTGGACTTGCCGACGCCGGTGTGGCCGACGACGAGGCACAGCTCGCCCTCTTCCACAGTCAGGTCGACGTCGCGCAGGGCGGGTCCGGCCGCGTCGTCGTACTGGACGGTGACCTGGTCGAAGATGATCACGTGGCGGGGGCCTTCTCGGTGCGGGGAGCGACGGACGCGTGCGGGGGCGGGCTCGGGGGCGGGGCGAGGAACCCGGCGGTGCCGGCGAGCAGGATCGCGGCGGTCGGCACCAGCGGCAGAGTGGGCCAGGTCAGCGGGTAGAACGTGGGGTTGAGCTGTGCAGGGTCGTAGCCCAGGCCCGCGAACAGCAGCACCGCGGACAGCACGCCGCTGCCGGCGACCGCCCATTCCGCCGACCTCCACGGGTCGGGCCGGTACGTGGTGCGGGTGACCCGCCGGCCGCCCAGCCGCAGCCCCGCGACACACAACACGGCCCCGGCCACCATCGCAGGCAGGCCGAGGAGACGGGGCGCCGTCGCATCGAGGAGCCCGTAGGCGCCGGCACACAGGCCGCACATGCCGAGCAGCATCAGCGCCCCGGTCAGGCGGCGCGAGCGCGCGGTGGCCGTACCGACCCGGCCGTAGCCGCGGGAGTCCATGGCAGCGGCCAAACGCAGGGAGCGTTCGAGCGCGTCCTCCAGCACAGGGACGACGATGCCCCGCAGGGCCCGCAGACCCTTGCCGCGGCCGGCCCGCAGGCGGCGAGCGCGCGCGACGCGCTGCACACTCTGCACGAGCTGCGGGGCCACGCTGATCGCAACGGTGACGGCGACACCCAGTTCGTGGAGAGCGCCCGGCAGGACACGCAATGCGCGTTTGGGGTTGGCCAGGGTGTTCGCGGCGCCGATGCAGCACAGCATGCACGCCAGCCGCAGCCCGTCGGTCGCGGCGGACAGCACCGCCTCCAGCGACACCGGGCCGCCGATCTGGATGCCCGCGTACCAGTCGGGGGTGGGGATGTGCGGCAGCGAGAAGAGGAAGTGGTCGTGCGGGGTGATGCCGGTGGCGAAGACGGCCCGGAACACGACACGGATCGTGACGACGGTCAGGGCCAGGTAGAGGTAGTAGACGAAGCCGCGCGCCCAGGGGGCTTCGGTGCGCCGCGCGGTGACGACGTAGCCGAGGACGGCGAGGACGAGGACGAGCAGCAGCGGATTGTTGGTGCGGCTGACGGCGGTGGCCAGGGCGAGTGCCCAGATCCACCAGGCGACGGGGTGCAGGATGCGGGGCAGGCGACGGCCGCCCGTGTCCGGCCGGGTGCCGGGCACGAGCGGGGCGGCCGCGGTGGTGGTGCGGGCCATGACGGTCACTCGGAACGGCGGCGGCGTCGCCCGGAAACCACGGCGGCACCGACGATGACCGCGGCCAGCGCGCCGCCCGCGAGCAGCGGCACGACCGAACCCGCGTCGTACCCGGCGTCAGCCGCAGGCGCGGCGTCGACAACACGCTTGCTCGGGCTCGGGCTCGCCGGGCCAGCGGCCGAGGTAGCGCTGGAAGACGCTGAGAGCGACGGGGACGGCGACGACGAGGGCGTCGCAGTCGGTGAGCTGCTGGAGGCGGAGGGCTTGGGCGAGCGCGTGGGCGTCGGCTTCGCCTTCGGTTTCGGTGCGGCGGAGGTGGACTTCGGCGGTGCTGCCGTCGTTTTCTCCGGCGCGGGCCCGGTGTCGGTTCCGGGTGGCAGCTGGGGCGCCTTGGATGTGGAGGCGGGCTTGCCCACGTCGCCCTGCGGCTTGGTGTTGTGGGCGCGCAGCTGGTCGGGGCTGATCGTGGGGCGGCCCTCGGTGCCCTGGATGTTCGTGCCGCCGAAGATCCACAGGTCGACGCTTCCGGGCTTCGGCTTGTAGAGCATGGCGCCGAGCTGGCTGTACTCCCAGTCGTTCTGCCCGGGGTTGGCGTGCCAGTACGACCAGTACGCCGACGCGGGCGGGGTGAGGACGCAGGAGTCCTCCCGAGCGGTCGGGTACTGGGCGCCGTTCTTGTAACCGCTGTATCCGATGCGGCAGATGAAGGCGGGGCCGTCGTGGCCGGTGCCGGTGGTGCGCCAGCCGCCCTGGTTGAGCAGCACGTAACCGGTGGTCGGCGTCGTACCGCAGGAACGCAGGATCGGACCGCCCCAGTGGCTGAAGTCGACGGCCAGGACAGCGCCCGAGGTGGTGGTGCAGCGGCCCATCGCCTGCGGGTCGGCCGCGGCCGGTGCGGTGGTCGCCCCGAACGCGGCGGCCGCAAGGCCGAGGGCTGCCGTGCCGCGCACGAGCGCGCGAGCGACAGTGGAGAGGGTCATCGCCGGCCTCCGGCGTCGGCGCGGCGGCGGGCGATGACGACGGCGCGCCACCCGACGAGGATCAGTGCGGCCGCGGCAGCGGCCAGTGCCCCTGCTTGCATGCCGGTGGACGCCAGGGCGCCTTCCTGGCCGCCGTTGGCTCCGCCCGTTCCGACGGAACCGCCGCTGCCGTCGGGCGTGATGATGACGGGCGCGCTCGGGCTCCCGCTGGGGGTGGGCTGCGGTGTGGTGTCCGTGAGGTCGCGGTTCAGCACACCGAAGGAGATACCGGTCGCGCCGCCCACGGCCTGGGTGGAGGCCCGCAGATCGGAGCCGCGCTGGCCGTCCTTGGCGACGTTGAAGCCGCCGTCGTCGTTCTGCTGCGAGGCCAGGAAGCGCCGTGCTTTCGCGATCTCGTCGGTATAGGCGGACGCGTTCAGGGACAGTCCCTGCACCGCGAGTGCGGCCGAGTTGACGGAGTTCCCGGCGGCGCCCGGGAAACCGCCGTCGTCCAACTGCTTGGAGGCGATCCAGGCCAGGGCCTTGTCGACGGCCCGGTCCGCGCCCTCGCCGCCGACCAGGTCCAGGGCCATCGCGGCGATCGCGGTGGAGTCCACGTCGGAGTCACCGGTCGAAGGGATCAGGCTCGGCCAGGCACCGTTGTCCAGCTGGAGGCTCTCCAGGTACGCGATCGGCGCCGCGGCCGCGGTCTTCTCACCCGCGCGAAGCTGCGCCATGATCGCGAGGGTCTGCGAGAACACCGAGGGGGCGTAGGTGTAGGCGCCCTTGGCGGGGCAGGACACGTCGGGCGCGGTGCTCGCCTTGGTGCAGACCGCCTTGCCCAGGGCGGCGATGAGGTCCTGGCCGCCGAAGTCGCGCGGGTCACGGCCGACGGACTCGGCCAGCAGCGCGGCCTTCCCGATCGATCCGCCCCCTGCGTACGGGGTTCCGACGCCGGTCCAGTCCTGGAGGGTGCGGTTCTCGCCGTCCTCGCCACCGTGGTCGAGGAAGTCCACGATGCCGCGCAGCTTGGCGTCGTTGAGGCCGGTGGCCGCCAGCGCGTACGCGCCGTCGATGGTCAGCCCGAAGTCGGCCCGCGCGGTGCCGGGTCCGGCGGTGTAGTACTGACCCTGCTTCAGGTTGTCGGCGCTGGTGAGGTACGCGACGCCCTTGGCCAGATCGGGCCCGTCACCGGCGGGACTGCTGGGGTCGCCGGTCGGCGTGGGCGAGGTCGGCGGGTCCGTGGGCTCGTCGCGCTTCGCGGTGAGGTCGACCAGACTGGTCCGGGCTCCGGCGACGACCGCGGGCGGCGTCGGATACAGCGACGAGTCGGTGGCCCCCTCCTCGAAGCCGAACCCGCCGTCCGTGAGCTGCTGCCGGGACAGCCAGGCGACCGCCGTGTCGGCAAGACCCGTGTCGTCCAGTGCGCGCAGGGCCTGCGACGCCCAGGCGGTCGCGGAGACGCTGCCGGTGGTCGCGCCGGTCCAGCCGGGGAACGAGCCGTCCTCGCGCTGAGCCTTCTTCAGGTAGGCGTGGGCCTTGGCCACGGCTTCATCGTGGCCGCCGGCGTTCTCCAGAACCAGGGCGACGAGTCCGGTGGTGGCCGGGTCGCCATCGCAGAATTCGCCCGGCCGGATCAGGATGCTGGTGGCACCGCCGTCCTCGCACTGGACCTGGGTCAGCCGGTCCAGGGTGCCGGCCGGCGGCGTGACGCCCGCGCGCAGCAGGGCCAGCACCGACAGCGCCTGACCGTCGGTGTAAGTGGCGTTCCGGAAGTCGCCCTTGGCCGTGCAGCCGGGGGTGGGCTCGCCGGACTCGGGGCCCGCCGGGCAGACATTGCCGACGAGGTCGCCGGTCAGGTCGTGGCCGCCGAAGTCGCCCGGGTCGGCGCCGGTGATCTCGGCGAGCAGGGCCAGGCGGGCGGCGGCGGTGGCGTCGGGGGCCTCTTCCTTGCCCGCGGCGTAGGCGTAGTCGTCGGTGTGCGTGACAAGGAACGCCGTGATCTTGTCGACGGCCGGGCTCTTGCCTTCAGCGGCGGCCAGCGCGTAGGCGGTCTCGGTGGTCAGCAGGTAGTTGGGGGTCTCGGCGCCGTCGTCGACGATGCGTTCACCGTCGGTGAGCTTGCCCTTGAGCCAGGCTGCGGCGGTGTCCAGGTCGACGTCGCCGGGGTCGCCGGTGGGCTCGCCCGTCGGGTCGCTCGGCCCTCCGCCGCCGCCCGCGCGGACGTCGTCGGGGCTGAAGGAGGGCTTGCCGGTGGTGCCCCCGATGTCGGTTCCGCCGTAGACCCAGGCGTCGACGTCGCCGTCGTGGAGCCTGCGGTCCATGGCGCCGAACTGGCTGTAGCTCCAGTCGTCCTGACCGGGCGAGGCGACCCAGTACGACCAGTACGCCGTGGCGGGCGGCGTCAGCACGCAGGTGTCCTGAGTGGGAGTCGGGTACTGCGTCCCGGAGTTGAACGAGCCGAGGCCGATCCGGCAGATGAACGCCGGACCGTCGTGTTCGGTGCCCTCGGTGGTGAACCCGGCGTCGTGCAGGAGGTCGTAGCCGGTGGTCGGGGTGGTGTCGCAGCCGCGCTCCACGGTGCCGCCGAACGGTGCGAAGTCGACGGCCACGATCGCGCCCTTGTCCGCGGTGCACTCGCCCACCGGACCGGCCGCCGCCGAGGGGACGGTGAGAAACGTCACGCCCGCACCAACCAGCAGGAACAGCGTGGATATCAGCGCCGGCAGGCGCCGCGTCCTCCGCAGCCCCGTCCGTCCATCTCTTCGCCTGTCAGTCCCCACCACGGCCCCTCGTCATCGTTCCGGCACGAACCGGGTGTGGTTGAGGGGCCCCCACCGCGCGGCGGACAGGCCGCCGCCGGGTGAGACCGGTCGAACCACGCCGCAGTCCACGACGGCGTCTGTCGCTGTTGAACACGCTCCAGGCATTCCGGCTCGCCCGGACGATGCCGGGCCTACGGTTGCGGGTCAGCGCCGGGATTCGACCGGCTTCCCCTGGAACAGCATTGCGTATCAGCCGGATTGCAGCACGTCGCCGAATCCAGCGTCAAGACCGCCTTCCCGGGACCGCGGTGGACGCCCTGGGCAGGTCTGGCGGCAGGGACGGGGGTTCGGGTAGCGTCCCTGGCTGCCGAGTGGGGGAATCCGGTGAGAATCCGGGGCTGACGCGCAGCGGTGTGGGACGGCGAGGAGCCGTCCCGAGCCCGAATGCCCAAACGGCGATGCACCCTCGGAAGCCGATCCACGCGTCCCGGACGGCGGCCATGCCCGCCGCTCCCCACGCGCAGCTCGCGAGGGTCCGGCACGGCGACCGGCCGGCGTCCCTCACCCCAGGAGCAGGCCATGTCCCTCGCCACGTCCCTCCGTCGCCCGGCGCTCGCCGCGGCGGCCGTGCTCGGCGCGTTCGTCCTCACCGCGCAGCCGGCACTGGCGACGTCCACCCCGGCACAGATCGCCACCTCGAAGACCAACGGCGTCGCCTACCTCAAGTCCCTGCAAGCCGCCGACGGCTCGTACGCCGGCGCCGGGCTGTCCAACGAGTGGGCGTTCAGCGCGTTCGCGGCCGCGGGCACCGCCGTCGTCGACGTCACCCCCGGCGGCGACACCAGCAAGAACGCCAGAACCGTCTACCGCAACCTGCTCTCCACCACGTCCTGGCCGTCGACGTCCCCGGTCGTCACCGACTACGAACGCGCCACGCTCAACGCCTACGCCGCCGGCATCGACCCGGCCCGCGTCAGCGCGTCACGCAACCTGGTCGCCGACATCTACGGCTACTGGCAGACCGCGGAAGCCGGCTACTTCGGCCCGTCCGCCAACTTCAACGGCACCGTCTTCGCCGCCCTCGCCCTGAACGGTGCCAAGACCCAGTCCGGCACGCAGCGCATACCCCAGGCCCTACGGGACTCGATCATCACCCGCCTCCGCGCCAACCAGCACAACGACGGCGGCTGGAACTACAGCAAGGCCGAGGGCAACGCCAGCCAGCTCGCCGCGACCAGCGACATCGACATGACCGGCGCGGCCATGGCCGCCCTGTGCGTCTCCGGCGTGCCCGCCACCGATATGGACGTCGTGCAGGCCAAGGCGTTCCTCAAGGGCAAGCTCGTCGCCAGCTCGGGCGCCTTCAACTCCATGTTCGGCGTCAACACCGACTCCAACGGCTGGGCCGTCTCCGGCCTCAACGCCTGCGGCATCAACTCGCAGACCGGCGACTTCCTCACCTCCATGGGCAAGACCCCCGTCGACTTCCTCATCGCCCAGCAGTTCAACCCCGGCGGCGGCTTCAAGTACCTCCCCAGCGACACCACCCCGCAGGCGTACGCGTCAATCGACGGACTGCGCGCAGTGGCGGGCGGCGGCTTCACCTCGGCCCCGCCCGTGCCGACCACGGTCGGCGCGCCGCAGTGGGTGAGCCAGACCTCCTTCGCCTCGGGCACCGCCGCCAAGCTGGCGCTGACTGTCGACGACGGCGCGGGCAACCTGAAGGTCTGCTCCGTGACGCTCACCCCGACCGGCGCCACCACGACGCTCGGCGCGCTCCTGGACGCGGCGGGCACCGCGGGCACCCCGTCCGGATGCGTCACCTCCGTCACCCCGGCCTCCGGCACGGGCACGATCACCGCACTCAACGGCAAGGCCAACAGCGGCTCCAGCACGTGGAAGGTCAGCGTCGACGGGTCCTCCTTCGCCGCCGCCACCCGCGGCAAGGTGATCAACGTCGGCGACACGATTGCCCTGCGCTGGGGTGTCTGACATCCGAAGCGGTGCCCGCGGACCGTGCGTCCGCGGGCGCCGTCCATCGCCCGAAAGCCACGACCCGCGGTCCGGAATGTGGGCTGCGTCGCCCTTCCGCCGTCGCGGCCCTCTAGGGTGGGAGACGCAGCTGGTTCGCCCCGTCCGCCAGGCGGGATGCGTCGTAAGAGGGAACCCGGTGGGAATCCGGGACTGCCCCGCAGCGGTGAGTGGGAACGACCGCCGTCATACGCACTGGGCCCGACCGGGCCTGGGAAGCGACGGCCAGTAGGTGTCCTCCGGCAAGGAGGGCGTGCCCGCGAGAAGGAGGGCGTGCCCGCGAGTCCGAAGACCTGCCAACTGCCCGCGTGCGGACCATTCCGTGCGCGGACATCCCGGTGACCTCGAGGGCGGGTCGGCGTACATACCGGACGGAACGACCGCGCTTTTGCCGCGCGAGGTCGTGGCCGTCCGGTTCCGTCACTCCCTTCGCGCTCTCGTCCCGTCTCCGGGATCTCAGGGATCCATCTCGCGAAGGAGATCTCCGTGACAGCGAAGACCGCAGCCGCGGCAGCACGGGCCACCGTGTATGGCTACCCCCGCCAGGGTCAGAACCGGGAACTGAAGAAGGCCGTCGAGGGCTACTGGAAGGGTCGCGTCACCGCCGACGCCTTCCAGGCGACCGCAGCCCAGCTCCGACGGAGCAACTGGCGGCAGCTCGCCGACGCGGGCATCCATGAGGTGCCCACCGGTGACTTCTCGTACTACGACCACGTCCTGGACACGACCGTGATGGTGGGCGCGATCCCCGAGCGCCACCGCCGCGCTGTCGAAGCCGATGCCACCGACGGCTACTTCGCGATGGCCCGTGGCACGCAGGAGGTCGCTCCGCTGGAGATGACCAAGTGGTTCGACACCAACTATCACTACCTTGTACCGGAATTGGGCCCCGACACCGTCTTCACGGCTGATTCCGGCAAGCAGGTCGCCGAGCTGAAGGAGGCCCTCGCCCAGGGCCTGGCCGCCCGGCCCGTGCTGGTCGGCCCGGTCACCTACCTTCTGCTGGCGAAGCCCGCACCAGGCGTGTCCGCCAACTTCGAGCCTCTCACGCTGCTGGACCGGCTGCTGCCCGTGTACGCGTCAGTCCTCGCCGACCTGCGTGCGGCCGGCGCCGAGTGGGTCCAGCTCGACGAGCCCGCGCTCGTACAGGACCGCACCCCGGCCGAGCTCAATGCCGCCGAGCGCGCTTACCGCGACCTCGGCGCCCTCACCGACCGGCCCAAGCTGCTCGTCGCCTCCTACTTCGACCGGCTCGGCGGCGCTCTCCCGGTCCTGGCCAAGGCACCGGTCGAGGGCCTCGCGCTGGATTTCACCGAGGCAGCCGCGGCCAACCTGGACGCCCTGGCCGCTGTCGGCGGACTGCCCGGCAAGCGCCTGGTCGCAGGTGTCGTCAACGGCCGCAACATCTGGATCAACGATCTGCAGAAGTCGCTGGCCACGCTAGGCACCCTTCTCGGGCTCGCCGACCGCGTCGACGTATCCGCCTCCTGCTCCCTGCTGCACGTGCCGCTGGACGCCGCTGCCGAGCGGGACATCGAGCCGCAGATCCTGCGCTGGCTGGCCTTCGCCCGTCAGAAGTCTGCCGAGATCGTAGCCCTCGCCAAGGGTCTCTCCCAGGGCACCGGCGCCATCGCCGGCGAACTCGCCGCCAACCGCGCCGACCTCGCCTCCCGTGCCGGCTCACCGATCACTCATGACCCTGCCGTCCGAGCCCGTTCCGGGGCCGTGACGGACGCCGATGGCCGCCGTTCCCAGCCGTACGCCGAACGGGCGGTCGCCCAGCGCGCTCACCTCGGCCTGCCGCTGCTGCCCACGACGACCGTCGGCTCGTTCCCGCAGACCACCGAACTGCGCACCGCACGCGCCGATCTGAGGGCTGGCCGCATCGGCGTGGCTGGATACGAGGAACGCATCAAAGCGGAGATCCAGGAAGTCATCTTCTTCCAGGAGAAGACCGGGCTGGACGTCCTGGTACACGGCGAGGCCGAGCGCAACGACATGGTGCAGTACTTCGCCGAGCAGCTGACCGGTTATCTGGCCACGCAGCACGGCTGGGTGCAGTCGTACGGCACCCGCTACGTCCGGCCGCCGATCCTCGCTGGGGACATCTCCCGTGCCGAGCCGATGACGGTGCGGTGGACGGCCTACGCCCAGTCGCTGAGCGACCGTCCGGTCAAGGGCATGCTCACCGGCCCGGTCACCATGCTCGCCTGGTCCTTCGTCCGCGACGACCAGCCCCTCGGCGACACCGCCCGCCAGGTCGCCCTCGCCCTGCGCGACGAAGTGGGCGACCTGGAGGCGGCCGGGACGTCGGTCATCCAGGTCGACGAACCCGCACTCCGGGAGACCCTGCCGCTGCGCTCCGCCGACCGCCCGGCCTACCTCGCCTGGGCCACCGAGGCGTTCCGGCTGACCAGCAGCGGCGTACGTCCTGACACGCAGATCCACACCCACATGTGCTACGCCGAGTTCGGTGACATCGTGGCGGCGATCGACGACCTCGACGCCGACGTCATCAGCCTGGAGGCCGCCCGCTCCCACATGCAGGTAGCCCGCGAACTCGCCGCGCACGGGTATCCGCGCGAGGCCGGGCCCGGCGTCTACGACATCCACTCGCCGCGCGTGCCGGGCGTGGACGAGGCGGCCGCCCTGCTGAGGAAGGGCCTTGAGGCCATCCCCGCCGAGCGGTTGTGGGTCAACCCCGACTGCGGGCTGAAGACCCGCGGCTGGGCGGAGACCCGGGCCTCCCTGGAGAACCTGGTCGCGGCGGCCCGTACGGTCCGTTCCGAACTCTCCGCGTCCTGACCGACCCGGGCCGGGAGGGACCCGCCATCCCTCCCGGCCGTGCCACGTCGGCTCCTGTGGGGACTCCATGTGATGAGCAGGGCCCCTGCTGACAAGTCCGCGAGGCGCCCGCCACCGCGTGGGCCGCCTACAGTCTGAGGATGCGCATCGTCTCTCTGCTCCCGGCCGCGAGCGACATCGTGGCCGAACTCGGCCTGGCCGCACAGCTGGCCGGGCGTACCCATGAGTGCGACTGGCCGGCCGGGGCAGTTGCCTCCGTACCCGTGGTCACCGGTGCCTCCATCGCGCCGGACGACATGAGCAGCAGGGAGATCTCGGACGCCGTCGGAGGCGCCGCTCACTCCGGTTCCTCCCTCTACACCCTGGACACCGAGGCGTTGGCGGCCGCCGATCCCGACATCGTGCTCACCCAGGACCTCTGCGAGGTGTGCGCCGTCTCCTACCAGCGGGTGAGTCGGGCCGTACGCGTCATGGACACCGGCACCCGGGTTCTGAGCCTGGAACCGCGGACCCTGGACGACGTGCTGGACTGCATGGTCACGGTCGGCGACGTGCTCGGCGTCCGCGACCGGGCCGAACGACGGCGCGCCGAACTTCGCCACCGTCTGGACCGGGTGTCCCGCCTGACAGCCGGCCGGCCTCGTCCCCGTGTCGTGGCGATCGAATGGCTCGATCCCTTGTGGCCGGCCGGCCACTGGGTACCGGAGCAGATCAGCCACGCCGGAGGCGAGGCCCTGCTGGCCGCGCCCGGTGAGCACACCAAGCCCATGACCTGGGAAGCGGTCGTCGCGGCACGCCCCGATGTCGTCCTCGTTCTGCCGTGCGGCTTCCCGCCCGAGCGGACGCTGCGCGAACGACAGGTCCTGACAGCGCTGCCGGGCTGGGCCGATCTGCCCGCCGTCCAGGCGGGCCAGGTGTGGGTCCTGGACGGCCCGGCCTACTTCAACCGCCCCGGCCCCCGCGTGGTACGCGGAGCGGAAGTACTCGCCCACGTCCTGCACGGCGTAGAGGCTGGGGAGGCGGTGACGTCGGAGGAAGCGCGGCTGTTCTGAACGTGGTCCAGGCGCCGGCGGCCCTGTCCCCGGTCTTCAGCTCGAATCGGCGCCCGCAGCGGGGTCGGGACGGGCTGACGCACAGCCGTCAAATTGCCTGGGCAACGGCGAACCCGTCGCATCACACCCGGCACCTGAAGCGGCACCCTGTCACATGCCCAGCCCAGCACCTTCTTTGGGTGGCGCGCTCCACCCGCGCGCAGGTGATCCTGCGACCCGCGCATCCCTGATCGTGGTCCGCCCGTTGCCGTCCAGGCCCGCCACCGTGGAAGCGCCGGTCCCCTTGATGCGCCGCGCCTGGAGGCGGATCGTCCTGGGCCTGCTCGCCGCGTAGCGGGTGCTGATCGGGGCGCTCTGATTACCGCCCCCGCTCATTGGATGACGATGCGAGTGAGACCATCACGCCGACCTGTTAGACCACGCACAGTTGGCGGAGCGTCAGCGGCTCGCGGCCGCCGGGTCCCCTGACTCTTCCAGCACCGCGGCGACGGCGTGCGACGCGCGGGGGACTCGGATATCTACCAGTAATGGCGCCGTCCGCCACTGGCGTGGCCCAGGGCTCCCATGACCCACAGCACGAGGCCGATAACCACCAGGATGATCCCGACGGTCCACAAAATCGAGATCCCGGCGAGGAAACCTATGATCAGCAAAAGGATGCCCAGAGTGAGCATGGTGCCCTCCGTACCTTGCTATGCAGCGGCAATGGTGCACCTGTGGAGCCGCTAGACCGGCGTATTGGCTACTTGTCGAGAGCACGCTCAAGTTCGGCCTTGTTCATGTGGGACCGGTCGTCGATGTTCCGGCGCTTGGCCTCCGCATACAACTAGTCTCGGGTCGGCCCCTGGGATCCCTTGCCCGACCGTTGCCCGCCACGGCGTCCTGAGGACACGTCTTCGGTGGAACTGCGGCTGGCGGTCGAGGACTCGCCGGCGCGGGCACGTTCCTTGTTGACCGTGCGCGCGGCGATCTCCTCGGCACGCTTCTCGCTCTCACCGCGCTCCTTCGCGCTCTCCTTGATGTGCTCGTATTGCCGTTCGCGTTTGCGGTTCGACCCTGCCGGCATCTCTTCACTCCACTTGGTCGGGTGTGTCCGTCGAGGGGCGACTACCCCTGCGGTGCATCCTCACCCGCATTCCGTCCGGCAGCCGGCCCAGCGTTGGGTCATCCTCGGCTTCAGCCCGGCGTTTCACGGATGCACGCCCCACGAGCGGCCACCGCAACCCAGGCGGCGTCCGCGACGACGAGACCACGAGCTTCGGCGCCGCCTCCAGCCAGCTCAGGAGAGTCCAGCGCAGTGAAGGCAGGGAACGGTAGTCACCCGTCCTGGGTGCGGCGAGTACATGCGGCGACCATTTTCCGAAGGTCCCCTGCTTCTGCCAGCAGTTCCCGCTGGATATGCGCTCCCGTCCCGGTCTTCATGAGCCGGGCGAGGGATTCGTGGGCCGGGGCG
>NZ_JBEYWO010000040.1:0-73147 GCF_040644455.1 Streptomyces sp. NPDC046977 | reverse complement strand
GCCGATCCGCAGGCGAGGCCCAGTGGGTCCTGCACGCCGAGGCCACGGCCCGCGCCCTGCACGAACCGGACCAACCGGTCCCCGTCGCGCCCGCACCCCATCCGGCCTCGGCGAGGCGGTCGGTGAGGACGTCGGCCAGCAGGGGATCGGGGCCGAGGGCCGGCGCGACGCGGGCCCGCAGATGCGGCGCGGCGGCGAGGGCCGCGGGGATGTCGACGCGCAGGTGGTAGCCCGCGCCCAGCAGCAGGGGCACGACGACCACCTCGCCGTCCAGCCGGGCCAGGGCCTCCGGCAGCGACGGCGCCACCAGGTCCAGGAAGCACAGCTCCACGCGCAGGCCGGGAAGACGGGCGTGCACCCGCGCGACGAGCGCCTCGGTCACCGCCACCCCCTCCGGGTCCCGCGTGCCGTGGGCCACGGTGAGGAGCGTCGGCGCGGGCCGGGCGGCGGGGGCGGCCGTCGTCATGTCGTCGCCAGGCGGTAGCCGCGCTTGGGGACGGTCGCGACCATGTCGCCGTGCGGGCCGAGCGAGGAGCGCAGCCGGGCGACGGCCGCTTCCACGGCGTGCTCGTCGGCGTCGGAGTCCGGCCATACGCGGCGCAGCAGTTCGGCGCGGCTGAGCACCCAGCCGGGCTTCTCGGCCAGCGCGCGCAGGAGCGCGGCGCTCTTCGGCGACAGCCAGTGGTTCTCCCCGTCGACGAGCAGCGCGCTGCCCTGGAGCACCAGCGTCCGGCCGGCGATCCGCACTTCGCGGCGGCCGCGCGTGGGCAGCGTCTCGGTGAGCGTGCGCACCAGCGCGCCGAGGCGGCCGCGTTCGGGCCACACCGCCGGCAGCCCGGCGTCGAGCAGGGGCCGCGCGCAGACCGGGCCGACGCAGACCGGGAGCACGTCGCCGGACATCGCCTCCAGGACCCGCTCGCGCACGCCGTCGCTCATGGCGGTCCCCAGGAAGGCGGTGATCGCGGGCGCGCTGGTGAAGACCAGGGCGTGCACTTCGCGGCGGACGGTCTGCTCGACCAGGCGCCGGACGGGTGCGGGGTCCACCGGCGGCGCCCATCGGTAGACGGGGACCGGGACGACCTCGGCGCCCCGCTCGCGAAGCGCGGCGCCGAACGCGGTGAGCGGCAGGCCGTGTTCCTGCACCGCGATGCGCAGCCCGGCCAGGGGGCGGGCCAGCAGCCAGGTGAGCAGTTCGTCGGTGGCCTCGCTCCTGGGCGACCATGCCTCGTCGAGCCCGCTGGCGCGCACCGCGCCGGTCGCCTTTGGACCGCGGGTCAGGACGACGGCGTTCCGGCAGGCGGCGGCCAGTTCGGCGCCGCGGCCCCAGCCGTCGGCGGCGCTCATCCAGCCGCGCCAGCCCACGCCGGTCGTCGCGACGACGTAGTCCAGCGGGGCGGCCAGGCAGCGTTCGGTCGCGCGGCGCAGCGCGATGTCGTCCTCCAGCGGGAGGATGCGCAGCGCCGGCGCCTCGACCACGCGGGCGCCGCGCCGGGTCAGGAGCGCGACGAGCTCGTCGCGTCGGCGCGCCGCCGTGACACCGACGGTGTATCCCGTCAGCGGACCGGGTGGCGGTGCCGGGGTGGGTTCAACCGGTGTGCCCATGGGTGCAGACTCGGGCCGCGCGGTTTCCGGGAGGTTGCCCGGGCGTCACACGGGGGTGAGACAAGTGCCGTGCTGTGTTACGCCAGATGTCCTCGACCGCACCCCGTCCCCGTCGCGGCGTGAGCGACGCGCACCACGGGCGCAACGCGGGCGTGAAAGCGGTGTAACGCCCCGCGTCCAGGATCGTCCGCATGACGACCACCACCGACACCCACTGCCCGTACTGCTCGCTCCAGTGCGGCATGCGCCTGGAGGCGCCGCACGGGGCCGGGGCGCGGGTCGCCGAGCGGCCCGGCTTCCCGGTCAACCGGGGCGCGCTCTGCGGGAAGGGCCAGTCGGCCGGCGAGCTGCTCGCACCGGCGAGCCGTCTGAGCACACCGCTGGTCCGCGAGCGCGGCGCGTTGCGCGCGGCGGGCTGGGACGAGGCGCTGGACCGGGTGGCAGAAGGCTTCGCCGCGATCGGGGCCGAGCACGGCGCCGACGCGGTCGGGGTCTTCGGCGGCGGCGGTCTGACCAACGAGAAGGCCTACCAGCTGGGCAAGTTCGCGAGGATCGTGCTGGGCACCGCCACCATCGACTACAACGGCCGCTTCTGCATGTCGTCGGCCGCGGCCGGGAACAGGATCGCCTTCGGACTGGACCGCGGGCTGCCCTTCCCGCTGGAGGACATCGCCCGGACCGAGTGCCTGATCCTGGTCGGCGGCAATCCCGCGGAGACAATGCCGCCCGCGCTGCGGTACTTCCGCGAACTGCGCGAGAACGGCGGCACGTTGATCGTCGTCGATCCGCGCCGCACACGCACCGCCCAGCAGGCGGACATCCATCTGCAGCCGCTGCCGGGCGGTGATCTCGCGCTCGCCCTCGGCCTGCTGCACGTCCTGATCGCGGACCGGCTGGTCGACACCGAGTTCGTCCGGACGCGCACGACCGGCTTCGAGCGGGCACGGTCGGAGGCGATGGCCCACTGGCCGGAGCGCGTCGAGGCACTCACCGGCGTGACCGCGGGACACATCCGCGAGGTCGCCCACCTCTTCGGACGGGCGCGGACCGGCATGGTGCTGACCGCGCGGGGCCCGGAGCAGCACAGCAAGGGCACCGACACCGTCGGCGCGTGGATCAATGTGTGCCTGGCGGCGGGCAAGGCCGGCCGGCTCCGGTCCGGGTACGGGTGCCTCACCGGCCAGGGCAACGGACAGGGCGGGCGGGAGCACGGCCAGAAGGCCGACCAGCTGCCCGGTTACCGCTCGATCGAGGACCCGGCCGCGCGGGAGCACGTCGCCGGTGTCTGGGGCGTGGCCCCGGACTCACTGCCCCGGTCCGGCCGTTCCGCCTACGAGTTGCTGGACAGCCTCGGCCGGACGGGACCGGACGGTGTGCGGGCGCTGCTGGTCATGGGTTCCAATCCCGTGGTCTCCGCCCCGCGCGCGGCGCAGGTGACCCGGCGGCTGCGCTCACTGGACCTGCTGGTCGTCAGCGACCTCGTGCTGTCCGAGACGGCCCAGCTCGCCGACGTCGTCCTGCCCAGCGCCCAATGGGCCGAGGAGACAGGGACGATGACCAACCTGGAGGGACGGGTGATCCTCCGGCAGAAGGCGGTGGAGCCGCCCGCCGGGGTCCGCACGGATCTGTGGGTGCTGCGCGAGCTCGCCGCGCGGCTCGGCGTCGACCGGGGTTTCCCCGACGACCCGGAGACGGTCTTCGAGGAGCTGCGGCGTGCCTCGGCCGGGGGCCAGGCCGACTACGCGGGCATCAGCTACGCGCGGATCCGGGCCGAGGAGGGGGTCTTCTGGCCGTGCCCGGCCGCGGACCATCCCGGCACACCGCGGCTCTTCCTGGAGGCCTTCGCCACACCGGACGGCCGCGCCCGCTTCGCCGCCGTCACCGACCGCCCGTCGGCCGAGGTGCCCGACGCCGACTATCCGCTCCATCTGACCACCGGGCGGGTGCTGCCCCAGTACCAGAGCGGCGCGCAGACCCGGCGGGTCGACGCCCTCAACGCGGCGGCGCCCGGGCCGTTCGTGGAGCTGCACCCGCTGCTCGCGCGGCGGCTGGCGGTCGCGGACGGGGACCTGCTGGCGGTCACCTCTCGCCGCGGCCGGGCCGTGGCACCGGCGCGGATCACGGACACGATCCGGCCGGACACGGTCTTCATGCCGTTCCACTGGCCGGGCACGGGACGCGCCAACACGCTGACCAATCCGGCGCTGGACCCGACGTCCAAGATGCCCGAGTTCAAGAACTGCGCGGTACGGGTGGAGCCGGCCCGGGACGCCGCCGCCGGGCCCGGTGCGGGGGTGCGGCCATGACGGGCGGGCGCCGCATCGCCGTCGTCGGAGCCGGGATGGCCGCCGCGCGCTTCGCCGCCCGCTACGGCGCGCTCGGCGGAACCGGCCGCGTCACGCTGTACGGGGCCGAGCCCCGCGCGCCCTACAACCGGGCCCTCCTCGCCGACGTGCTGACCGGACGCCACGACGCCGAGGCGATCGCGCTCCCGGCCGGCGACGCCGAACTGCGCCTGGGCGCCGAGACCGTCGCCCTCGACCCTGCGCGGCGCACCCTCACCCTGGCCGACGGCCGGACCGAGCCCTGGGAAGAACTCGTCCTCGCCACCGGGGCCAATCCGGTGCTGCCTCCCCTGCGCGGGCTGCGCCGCGCCGACGGGGGCGGGCTGCGCGACGGAGTGCACGCGCTGCGTACGCTCGCCGACTGCGCGCGGCTGGCCGAGGACGCCGCCACGGCGCGCCGCGCGGTGGTCGTCGGCGGCGGCGTGCTGGGTGTGAGTGCCGCCCGGGCGCTGGCCGCGCTGGGTCTCGCCGTCGAGATCGTCCACCAGGGTCCGCACTTGATCGACCGTCAACTCGATGCGGGGGCCGCCGCGATGCTGCGTGACGGACTGCGGCGCCTCGGTGTCGAGGCGTACGTGGGCAACCGTGCCCGGGCCGTGGTGGACACCGGCGAGGGCGACGCCGTCGAACTGGCCGGCGGCTACCGTCTCGGCACCGACCTGGTCCTGATCGCCTGCGGCGTCCGGCCGCGCACCGGCCTGGCCCACGCCGCCGGCCTGAAGGTCGCCGCCGGTGTCCTCGTCGACGACACGCTGGCCGCCTCGGCGCCTCATGTGTACGCCATGGGCGACTGCGTCCAGCACCGCAACACGGTGCACGGACTGTCGGGCCCGGCCTGGGAGCAGGCCGACGTACTGGCGGCGCGCCTGTCCGGAGCGGACCCCGGCGCGCTCTACCGGGGCTCGCGCACCCCGTCCCGGCTCAGCGCGGGACCGCTGGAGTACGCCGCCGTCGGCGAGGCCCACCTCGACGCCGAGGACCAGGCCGCCGACCCCGACCTGGACGTCCTGCGACTGACCGACGCGACCCGCGGCAGCTACAAGAAGCTCGTGCTGCGCGGCAACCGCCTGGTCGGCGCGATCCTGCTCGGCGACCTGGCCGCCGCGGGCGACCTCGCCTCCGCCTGGAGGCGCGACGACCCGATGCCCGACCCTCCCCTCCACCTCCTCACCTCCCGCGGAGCCGCCCGATGACGCACCGCCCGAAGGAACTCGTCCTGATCGGACACGGCATGGTCGGCCAGCGCTTCCTGGAGGCGCTCGTCGAGCAGCCGCGGGCCGGGGACTGGCGGATCACCGTACTCGCCGAGGAGTCCCGCCCCGCCTACGACCGGGTCCACCTGACCTCGTGGTTCTCCGGTACCAGCGCCGAGGAACTGTCGCTCGTGCCGGCCGGCTTCCTGTCCCGGTACGGCATCGACCTGCGCCCCGCCGACCCGGTCACCGCGATCGACCGGGCCGCGCGGACCGTCGCCACCGCCTCCGGCCGGGTGCACCCCTACGACGCGCTCGTCCTGGCCACCGGCTCCCGCCCGTTCGTGCCGCCGGTCCCCGGCCACGACGCAAGCGGCTGCCACGTCTACCGGACCATCGAGGACCTGGAGGGGATCCGCGCGGACGCCGCCCGCGCCCGCACGGGCGTCGTCGTCGGCGGGGGCCTGCTCGGCCTCGAGGCCGCGGGCGCGCTCGTCTCCCTGGGTCTGGAGACACACGTCGTCGAGTTCGCCCCGCGCCTCATGGCCGTCCAGGTCGACGAGGGCGGCGGACACCTGCTGCGCCGCAAGATCGAGGAGCTGGGCGTCACCGTGCACACCGCCGCCGGCTCCCGGGCCGCCGTCACCGGCGAGGACGGCCGGGTGCGCGCGATGGAGCTTTCGGACGGCCGCGAACTCCCGGCCGACCTGGTCGTCTTCTCCGCCGGGATCCGGCCCCGCGACGAGCTCGCCCGGCAGAGCGGGCTGCCGGTCGGCGAGCGCGGCGGCATCGTCGTCGACCCGCGCTGCCGCACCGCCGATCCGCGTGTCCACGCCATCGGCGAGTGCGCGCAGGCTGCCGACGGCAGGGTCTACGGCCTGGTCGCCCCGGGATACGCGATGGCCGAGACGGCCGCCCGTTCCCTGGCCGGCGAGCACCGCGACGAGTCCGCGTTCACCGGCGCGGACACCTCCACCAAGCTGAAGCTGCTCGGCGTCGACGTCGCCAGTTTCGGCGACGCGCACGGCACGACCGAGGGCGCGCTCGACGTCCTCTACAGCGACAGCCGCTCCGGGCTGTACAAGAAGCTGGTCATCGGCCGCGACGGGCAGTTGCTGGGCGGCGTGCTGATCGGCGACACCGATTCCTACGACGTGCTGCGCCCCCTCGCGATCGGCGGCCGCCCGCTGCGGACACCTCCCGAGCAGCTGGTCCTGCCCGCCGGTCTCGCGCCCGCCGGGCAGCTCTCCCTGCCGGACGAAGCCGTCGTCTGCTCCTGCCACAACGTGAGCAAGGGCGAGATCCGCGCTGCGCTCGGCCGGCCGGACTGCGGGACCGTCGCCGAGGTGAAGAAGTGCACCAAAGCCGGTACGGGCTGCGGGAGTTGCGTCAAGCTGCTCGGCACGATCGTCACCGAGGAGCTGGAGGCGTGCGGTGCCGTCGTCGACCGGGGCCTGTGCGAGCACTTCGCGCTCACCCGCGCCGAACTGTACGAGATCGTCCGGGTCACCGGCATCGGCTCCTTCTCCGCGCTGATCGACGGACACGGCAGCGGGGAGGGCTGCGACATCTGCAAGCCGGTCGTCGCCTCGATCCTGGCCGGCCCGGGCGGCGGCCACATCCTGGACGGGGAGCAGGCCGCCCTCCAGGACACCAACGACCATGTCCTGGCCAACCTGCAGCGCAACGGCTCCTACTCGGTGGTGCCGCGGATCCCGGGCGGCGAGATCACCCCGGACGGGCTGATCACCATCGGCGAGATCGCGCGCGACTTCGGTCTGTACACGAAGATCACCGGCGGGCAGCGGATCGACCTGTTCGGAGCTCGCGTCGACCAACTGCCGCCGATCTGGCGGCGCCTGGTCGACGCGGGATTCGAGTCCGGCCACGCGTACGGCAAGTCGCTGCGCACCGTGAAGTCCTGCGTCGGCGAGACCTGGTGCCGCTACGGCGTCCAGGACTCGGTCCGCCTCGCGATCGAGCTGGAGCTGCGCTACCGCGGGCTGCGCTCGCCGCACAAGCTCAAGTCCGCTGTGTCCGGCTGCGCCCGCGAGTGCGCGGAGGCGCAGGGCAAGGACTTCGGCATCATCGCCACCGCCGCCGGCTGGAACCTCTACATCGGCGGCAACGGCGGCATGACGCCCCGGCACGCCGACCTCCTGGCCTCGGACCTGGACCGGGAGACGCTGGTGCGGACCATCGACCGGTTCCTGATGTTCTACATCCGCACCGCCGACCGGCTGGAGCGGACCTCCACCTGGCTCGACCGCGTCGAAGGCGGGCTGGAGCACGTACGGGCCGTCGTCATGGACGACGCGCTGGGCATCTGCGGCGAACTGGACGCGCTGATGGCACGTCATGTCGCGCACTACCGCGACGAGTGGGCCGCCGTGCTGGACGACCCCGAGCGGCTGCGCCGCTTCGTGTCCTTCGCCAACGCGCCCGGCACGCCCGACCCCACCGTCACCTTCGTGCCGGAACGCGAGCAGATCCGCCCCGCCCGCCCCGGCGAGGACGGGCGCGTGCTCGCCCCCGCGCTGGTCGCCGGGCCCCGGCTGGAGGTGCGGACCGCATGAACACGGTGGTCGAGATCTTCGACGGCACGACCTGGACGCGAGCGTGCGCCTACGAGGACCTGGTCCCCGGCCGCGGCGTGGCCGTGCTCCTCGCGGACGGGGAGCAGGCCGCGGTCCTGCGCGACCGCGCGGGAGAGCTGTTCGCCGTCGACAACCGGGACCCGTTCAGCGGCGCCCACGTGCTCTCGCGGGGCATCGTCGGCAGCCGGGGCGACGTACCGACGCTGGCCTCCCCGATGTACAAGCAGGTCTTCGACCTGCGGGACGGCCGCTGCCTGGACGAGACCACCGCCCCGGACGGCACCCCCGCGGTCCTGCGGGTCTGGCCGGTGCGCCGCACCGCGGACCCGTCCTCACGGCCCCCCGCGTGAGGCACGCACCGGCCCGGCGCCGCCGGCGCCGGAGGCACTACTCCCCCACACACAGGATCGGGTGACAGCGCATGAGCACGGTCGTCACGGAAGAGGGCTCCGCCAAGGACGCGGCCACCGTCGCGGGCGCGAGCCGGTCGCGCGCCATCACGGACTGGCGCCCGGAGGACGAGGAGTTCTGGGAGCGGTCCGGGGCCGCGGTCGCACGCCGCAACCTGGTCCTGTCCGTCCTGTCGGAGCACATCGGCTTCTCGGTGTGGAGCATGTGGTCGGTGCTGCTGCTCTTCCTCGGGCCCGAATACCACATCGACGCGGCGGGCAAGTTCACGCTGGCCGCGCTGCCGACGGCGGTCGGCGCGGCCCTGCGCCTGCCGTACACCTTCGCGGTGGCGAGGTTCGGCGGCCGCAACTGGACGGTGTTCAGCGCCCTGTTGCTGCTGGTCCCGACGGTGCTGGCCGGGGTCGTGCTGCGGCCGGGGGTCTCGTACGGCACCCTGCTCGCCGTGGCGTGCGCGGCGGGCGTCGGCGGCGGCAACTTCGCGTCCTCGATGGCGAACATCAACGCGTTCTACCCGCAGCGGCTCAAGGGCTGGGCACTCGGTGTCAACGCGGGCGGCGGTAACCTGGGCGTGCCGGTGGTGCAGTTGGTGGGCCTGTCGGTGATCGCCACGGCGGGCGCGGCGCAGCCGCGCCTGGTGCCGCTGGTCTACGTGCCGCTGATCGTGCTGGCCGCGCTGGGCGCGGCGCTGAGGATGGACAACCTGGCGTCGGCGAGGAACGACGGGCGGGCGCTGCGGGAGGTGGCGAGGGACCCGCACAGCTGGGTGGTGTCCCTGCTCTACATCGGCACCTTCGGCTCGTTCATCGGCTTCGGTTTCGCCTTCGGCCTCGTCCTCCAGGTCCAGTTCCACGAGCAGTTCGACACGCCCGTGAAGGCGGCGTACCTCACTTTCCTGGGACCTCTGCTGGGGTCGCTGGTGCGGCCGGTGGGCGGAAGGCTGGCGGACCGCTGGGGCGGTGCCAGGGTGACACTGTGGACCTTCGCCGCGATGGCCGCGGGCGTGGGCGTGGTGCTGGCCGCGTCGCGGAGGGAGTCGCTGCCGGTCTTCCTGGTGGGCTTCGTCGCCCTGTTCGTGCTGAGCGGGCTCGGCAACGGCTCGACCTACCGCATGATCCCGGCGGTCTTCCGGGCCAGGGCGCACGCCGCGGTCGCGGCCGGCGCGGACGCGGAGACCGCCGAGCGGGACGCGCGCCGCCGCACGTCGGCGCTCATCGGGCTGGCGGGCGCGATCGGCGCTTTCGGCGGGGTGCTGGTGAACCTCGCGTTCCGGCAGTCGTTCCTGCACGGCGAGAGCGGCGATCCGGCCTACTGGGCCTTCCTGGCGGCGTACGCCGTGTGCTCGGTGGTGACCTGGGCGGTCTATCTGCGGCCCCGGGGCGGGCCGATGCGCGGGGTCTGACGCCGGCAGGGCATCGGCCGCGCCCCGCGGAACATAAAGAAAACGAACATTCGTCTTGACTCAACCCTCACCGGAGGCGCAGGATGGGCAGCGCTCACATGGAATGACCGTTCCCTGAAGGGGAGGGAGGCGCAGTGCCATGACTGCCGTGCACACCGGCGGATCGGGCATGATCCCGCGTCAGGTCCCGCTGGACGGCCAAGCGCCGGCAGCGCCCGCGGGGACCGGGCAGGCGCCGTCCGGCACCGTGGCGTTCGTGCTGCAGGGCGGCGGCAGTCTGTGCGCGGCACAGGTCGGGGCACTGCGGGCACTCACCGAGGCAGGCATCACTCCCGATCTCGTCGTGGGATCCTCGGCCGGCGCGCTCAACGGCGCCGCCTTCGCGGCCGACCCGGGCATCGAGGGCCTCGACAGGCTGGAGGCGCTGTGGCTGGGCCTCAGGCGCCGCAACGTCGCACCGATAGCGCCGAGCACCCTGATCAGGGCCGCCCTGGGCCGGGGTGAGGCGGCGGTGTCGAGCGCGGCGCTGAGGCGGTTGCTACGGGACGGGATCGGCGTGGCGCGCCTCGAGGACGCCGCCGTGCCCGTGCACGTCGTGACGACCGACATCGACACCGGGGCCGCCGTCGTGCTGTCCCGGGGCGACGCCGTCCCGGCGCTGCTGGCCTCGTCGGCCTTCCCGGGGCTGTACCCCCCGGTGCGCATCGGGGAGCGCCGCCTCATCGACGGCGGCGTGTCGGCGGACACGCCGGTGCTCCAGGCGGAAGCGCTCGGCGCGACCACCATCTACGTGCTGCCCTCCGCCGTCACCGAGCAGACCGGCCATCACGCCCACGCGGCCCTGATGGCCGCCTACCGGGCGGTGGGCCAGATCCTGGTGGAGCGCGAGAGACGGGACCTGGCCGCCGTCCACGGGTCGGTCCTCCGGCTGCCCGCGGCCACCACCGAGGTCGTCAGCCTCGTCGACTTCCGGGACACGCCGCACCTGGTCCGGGCCGGTTACTCACTCACCCGGGACTGGCTCGCCCGGCAGCCCGCGGCCATGGCGTGACGCCGCCGCACGGCGCATGCGGCGTCCCGTGCCCTCAGCGGCCCCGGGCCGCGCGTGCCATCCCCGGAAGGCCGGTCGCCGGTCGCTCTCCGGGCCACCCCGTCTCCCTCCACGCCCTCAGGTAGCCCCGTGATCGATGCCTCTCCGCCTCCGCCCCCGTCCCCGAACGACGGCACCGACCGCTCGGCCGTCGAGCCCAAGCCGCCGAAGGGCGCGGACGGCAGCGGCGTCAGCGGTGCCCATCGCGGCACCGGAAGCTGGCTGCGCAGCCGCCGTCGCGGCCATGTGTCCTCGTACCTGCCACTGCGCGTGGACGAGGCCTTCCTCGTCCGCGACGCCGTCCGGGGCCCGGCGGGCGGTCTGGTGCGGTTCCGGGTGTCCGACGCCGACGAAGCCGGGCCCTCGCGGCGCTCCTGGTGGAAGCGGACGGATCTGGGGCGTCAACTCGCCGATTCAGCAGCAGAGTTGCGCCTGGTGCCCAGCAGCCCCCGGGACGGGAACGGCACCCTTCAGCCGCTCATCGCCCTGCTCACCCTCAACGGCGTCACCGACACCGCGCCCGTGGTCCGGCTCGACCTCGCCGGCCGCCTCGGCGTCGACGTGCACTTCTACGCGGGCCTGTGGGGCCTGGCCCTGCCCGCGCACACGCGGTGCCGCATGCATCTCGAAGGTCCCGTCCGCCTGCTGCCCGCCTGGCCCACGGCGCGATGAGCGAGCGCACGGCCCCGCGTTCGCGCCGGCGTACGGTACTGACCGCTTGCGCCGTGGTGGGTGTGGTGGGAACCGAGCTGGTGTGGGTGGCCCCCTACGCGCGCCAGGCGGCGGGGCAGCTGACCCACGCCCACCTGCGGTGGCTGCTGCCGGCGCTCGCCGCCGAGGCGGTGTCCATGATGGCGTTCGCGCGCCTTCAACGGTTCGCGCTCGGCACCGGCGGGCTGCGGGTCACCATCGGTTCGGCCGCCGCCACGGTGTTCGCCGGGAACGCCCTGAGCGCGAGCCTGCCCGGCGGGACCCTGATCTCGCTCACCTACCGGACCCGCCGCATGCGCGCGTGGGGCGCCAGCGCACCTCAGATCGGCTTCGTCCACGCGGCGACCGGCGTCCTCAGCACGATCGCGCTCGCCGTGCTCGCCGGGGTCGGACACACCCTGGCGGGGGACGGCTCACAGCTCCTCCCGGTCGCGGTCCACGTCCTCGCGACCGCCGCCCTCGCCTGCGCCGCACTCGCGCTGCTCCACCACCCCGCCGTGCTGCGGCGCCCCGTGGGCGCCCTCCTCCGCCTGTGGCACCGGCTGCGCCGCAACGTCACGGAGCCGCGGTCCGCCGAAGGGCTGCTCGACGAGCTGGCCGCCATGGACCCGCCGGCCCGTTTCTGGGCGCGGGGACTCGGCCTGGCCCTGGGCAACTGGTCCGCGGACCTCGTGTGCCTGCTCGCCGTGTGCCATGCCGTCGGGGCGTCGCCCACGCTCGCCACGGTGGTGCTCGCCTATGTCGCCGCGATGACGGCCGCGTCCGCCATGCCCCTGCTGCCCGCCGGGCTCGGCACTCTCGACGCGGCCCTGGTGCTCACCCTGCACCACGGCGGGGTGGCCACGATCCCCGCCACCGCCGCCGATCTCCTCTACCGGCTGATCACCCCCGGGCTGGTCAGTGTCGCCGGATGGGTCCTGCTGTTCCGGCAGCGCTCTGGCCGGGCCGCCCTCCGGCCGGGAGCCGGTCAGCGCGCGCGGTCGAAGTCGATCGTGCTGTAGGCGCGCAGCTTCGACAGCCGGTGCGTGGAGTCGATCTGCCGGATCGTGCCGGACTTGGAGCGCATGACCAGCGACTGGGTGGTCGCGGTCTCGGCGCGGTAGCGCACCCCCCGCAGCAGCTCGCCGTCGGTGATGCCGGTGGCGACGAAGAACACGTTGTCGCCCTTGACGAGGTCGTCCGTGTGCAGGACCCGGTCGAGGTCGTGGCCGGCGTCGAGGGCGCGCTGCCGCTCGGCGTCGTCCTTGGGCCAGAGCCTGCCCTGGATCGTGCCGCCGAGGCACTTGATCGCGCAGGCCGCGATGATGCCCTCCGGTGTGCCGCCGATGCCCATCAGCAGGTCGACGCCGGTGCCCTCGCGCACGGCCATGATGGCGCCCGCGACATCGCCGTCGGAGATGAACGTGATCCGCGCGCCGGTCTCGCGGATCTCCTTGGCCAGGCCGTCGTGCCGCGGCCGGTCGAGCACCACGACGGTCACGTCCTCGGGGGCGCCGCCCTTGGCCTTGGCGACCCGCCGGATGTTCACCGACGGCGGGGCGGTGATGTCGACGAAGTCGGCGGCCTCGGGGCCGGTGACCAGCTTGTCCATGTAGAAGACGGCCGAGGGGTCGTACATCGCGCCGCGGTCGGCGGCGGCGAGGACGGCGACGGCGTTGGGCATGCCCTTGGCGGTGAGCGTCGTCCCGTCGATCGGGTCCACGGCGATGTCGCACTCCGCGCCGGTCCCGTCGCCGATCCGCTCCCCGTTGAAGAGCATCGGCGCCTCGTCCTTCTCGCCCTCGCCGATGACGACGACGCCGTTCATCGACACGGTCGAGACCAGGGTGCGCATGGCCTTGACGGCCGCGCCGTCCGCCCCGTTCTTGTCGCCCCGGCCCACCCAGCGGCCGGCGGCCATCGCGGCGGCCTCGGTGACCCGCACCAGTTCGAGGGCGAGGTTGCGGTCGGGGGCCTCGGGACTCACTTCGAGCTGCGGCGGCATGGTGTGGTTCTCGTGCTGCTCGGTCATCACAGCGCACCTTTCTGTACGAGGACGGCCGGAAAAGAGGGTGGTACGACCTTATCCGCCAGGTGCCAGGATGAGCAGGGGGCCCGTCACATGAGCGCGGGCACGCGGGTGCGGGACCCGGGCGCCGGGACGCTCCGGGGCATGAGGGACCATAGGGGGCGTGGCAAAGAAGCGCGGCACGGAAACAGTGCGGGACATGGTGCTCTCGATGGCGGCGATCGGCGTCGTGGTCGGGATCATCTGGTTCTTCATCCCGCACGACGAGAACCACGACCCCGTCCAGGTGGTCGGCTACCGGGTCGAGCTCGACCAGGCCCGCCGCAGCGCCCCGTACCCGGTCGCGGCCCCCGAGGGGCTCGGCAAGGGCTGGCGGGCGACCTCGGTGACGTACGAGGACACGAACCCGAAGGCCGTGCACTGGCACCTCGGCTTCGTCGACCCGCAGAACGAGTACGCGGCCGTCGAGCAGAGCAACGCGGACGCGGAGGCGTTCGTCGCGTCCGTGAGCCACGACGCGCGCAAGAGCGGCACGCGCACCGTCGGCGGCGAGACCTGGGACCGCTACGAGGGCCCCAAGTACGACGCCCTGGTGCGGCAGAAGGGCGGGGTGACCACGATGGTCACCGGTACGGCCCCGGCCGACCGCCTCGCGGAACTGGCCGCCGCGCTCCAGGAGCGCAGCGGCCAGTAGGTCCGGACGATCTCCCGGCCCCCCGGAAGGGGTCGGGGTCCGGAGGTGTCTCAGACGGTGGTGACGACCTCGTCGTAGGGCAGTCGCGGCGAGCGCGCGCGCCAGGCGTTCTCGCCCGCCTTGCCGATGTTCACCACGGCGAGCACGGAGTGGTCGCCGTCGGGGAAGAACTCCTTGTTGATGGCGTCGGCGTTGTAGCCGGTCATCGGGCCCGCGGCCAGGCCCGCGGCGCGCACCCCGAGGATGAAGTAGCCGACCTGGAGCGCGGCGTTGAAGGCGGCGGACTGCTCGCGGACCGGGCGCTCGCCGAAGAGCATGTCCTTGGCCTGCGGGAAGGCCGGGAACTGCACCGGCAGCTCCTCGTGGAACTCGTTGTCCGCGGCCAGGATGGCCACCAGCGGCGCCGTGGAGGTCTTCGCCCGGTTGCCCTCGTTCATGAGCCCGACCAGGCGCTCGCGGCTCTCCGCGGAGCGGACCAGCACGATGCGCAGCGGCTGCTGGTTGTAGGCGGTGGGCGCGTACTTCACCAGGTCGTACACGTCCTGGACCTGCTCGTCGGTCACCGGCTCGGTGGTGAAGGTGTTGGCGGTGCGCGCGTCGCGGAAGAGAAGGTTCTGTGCGGCGGTGTCGAGCTGGAGGGTCATCGGGTACCTCGGGGGGCTGTGGGGAACCGCCCCGTCGGGGCGGCGTCGAACTCTCCCTCCAACATAGGTGAAGATTCAACTATTCCGGGATGCCCGCCCCGTGAGCACCGTCACGACGCCCCCCCGCTACTCCTCCTCGGCCGCGCCGGACGCCCCGGCCGCACCTTGCACCGCGTCGTCCGACTCCTCCGCGAGGGCCGCGTCCAGGCGCGCGCGGGCGCCCTCCAGCCAGTTGCGGCACACCTTGGCGAGCTCCTCGCCGCGTTCCCACAGGGCGAGGGACTCCTCCAGCGTCGAACCGCCCGCCTCCAGTCGGCGGACGACGTCGACGAGCTCGTCGCGGGCCTGCTCGTACCCCAGCGTGTCCTGATCAGCCATGGCACCAGACTAGGGCCGCCCTAGGGCGTGTTTCGAAAGTCCCTCCCCCAGCTACCGCTGGGAGGTGCCCCCATCCCGCGACGCCTGGCACGGCACCTCGCTGCGTTGTCGAATCGTCCGAGTAGCCCACTACGAGGACGACTCTCCGCCTTGCGATGCACCGCACCAGACCCCGCGGGACCCGCCCTCCGGGCGGCCGGCGCTACTTTCGAAACACGCCCTAGGACAGGACGGGGCCGCCCGGCGCCGCACGCCGGAGCCGGCTCAGCGCGTGACGCGGACCGTGAACTCGCCGTCGGCGACCCGGGCCCGCAGCTTCTCCTCGTCGGCCACCTCGCCGGCGGCCCGCACGACCCCGCCGTCCTCCCGCTGCAGGACGGCGTACCCGCGCTGCAGCGTCGCCGCGGGGGAGAGCGCGACCACCCGGGCCCGGGTGTGCGCCAGCTCGTCGTCCGCGCGGTCCAGGCGGTGCCGCAGATGCCGCCGCGAACGCTCCAGCAGCGCCGCCACCTGCTCCTCGCGCTCCTCGACCATCAGCCGCGGACGCGCCATCGACGGACGGCTCATCGCCGCCGCCAGCCCCCGCTCCTCGCGGTCCAGCAGCCCGCGCACCACCCGCAGGGAGCGGTCCCGCAACTGCCCGACCCGGGTCAGCTCCTCGCCCACGTCCGGGACGACGCGCTTGGCGGCGTCGGTCGGCGTCGAGGCGCGCAGGTCCGCGACCAGGTCCAGCAGCGGGGTGTCCGGCTCGTGCCCGATCGCGGACACCACCGGTGTACGGCACTCGGCGACCGCCCGCACCAGCCGCTCGTCGGAGAACGGCAGCAGGTCCTCCACACTGCCGCCGCCGCGCGCCACGATGATCACGTCGACGCCGGGGTGCGCGTCGAGCCCCTGCACCGCCTCGATCACCTGCGGGACCGCGTACGCCCCCTGCACCGGCACATTGCGCACCTCGAAACGGACGGCCGGCCAGCGCAGCCGCGCGTTCTCCAGCACGTCGCGCTCCGCGGCCGAGGCACGGCCGCACACCAGGCCGATCAGCTGCGGCAGGAAGGGCAGCGGCCGCTTGCGCTCCAGCGCGAACAGACCCTCGCCGGCCAGCCGCTTCTTCAGCTGCTCCAGCCGCAGCAGCAGGTCGCCGATCCCTATCGGGCGGATCTCCGAAGCCCGCAGCGACAACTGTCCCCGCGGCGCGTACCACTCCGGCCGGGCCTGCACGACGACCCGCGCGCCCTCGCCGACCGCCCCGTCGAAGGCGTCGAAGACGGCGCGGCGGCAGGTCACGCTCAGCGAGATGTCGTGCGACGGATCGCGCAGCGTCAGGAAGACCACGCCCGCGCCGGGGCGCCGGGACAGCTGGGTGATCTGCCCCTCCACCCACACCGCGCCGAGCCGGTCGATCCAGCCGCCGATCAGCCGCGACACCTCGCCGACCGGGATCGGCGCCTCCGCGGACGTGTTCAGAGCCATACGCCGAGACTAGCCCCCGCCACGGACAGTGACCCCGCCCCGGGCGGGATTGCTCCGGCCCCGGGGCAGCGGCCGGTCCCGCCGCAGACCCGAATGGCGTCCACCGCTGTCCGTCCTCCCGCGGACGCCGCACGCTGGATCGCAGCCCCATGCGCCCCGTGCCCGGGAGGTCCCCATGCGCTCACACGGCCCGCCGCCGCCGCGGCCGCCGCGCGTCGGCGGCGGCTTCCGCATCGGGCGCCGCGGCCCCGGCTGCGGCTGCTTCGGCTGCCTGACGGCGGTGGCCGCGGCGGTGCTCGCGGGAGGGCTGCCCGGACTGCTGCGCGCGGCCCGCCGCGGGCGCCCCCGGCGGGGCCGATGACCTCGGTCACGCCCCGTACGATGGGCACATGACTGCTGCTGCCCGACGGGTCCTGCTCGCCGCCCCCCGTGGCTACTGCGCCGGCGTGGACCGCGCCGTGATCGCCGTCGAGAAGGCCCTGGAACAGTACGGGGCCCCGATCTACGTCCGCCACGAGATCGTCCACAACAAGTACGTCGTGCAGACCCTGGAGAAGAAGGGCGCGATCTTCGTCGAGCAGACGGCGGAGGTCCCCGAGGGGTCGATCGTGATGTTCTCCGCGCACGGTGTGGCGCCCGTCGTCCACGAGGAGGCCGAGCGCGGCAGGCTCGCCACCATCGACGCGACCTGCCCCCTGGTGACCAAGGTCCACAAGGAGGCCGTCCGCTTCGCCAACGAGGACTTCGACATCCTGCTGATCGGCCACGAGGGCCACGAGGAGGTCATCGGCACCTCCGGCGAGGCCCCCGACCACATCACGCTGGTCGACGGCCCGGCCGACGTCGCCAAGGTCGAGGTCCGGGACCCCTCCAAGGTGGTCTGGCTCTCCCAGACGACGCTGTCCGTGGACGAGACCATGGAGACGGTCGACGCGCTCAAGGAGAAGTTCCCGCAGCTCATCTCGCCGCCCAGCGACGACATCTGCTACGCCACGCAGAACCGCCAGCTGGCGGTGAAGCAGATGGGCGCCGAGGCCGACCTGGTGATCGTCGTCGGCTCCCGCAACTCCTCCAACTCCGTCCGCCTGGTCGAGGTCGCCAAGCTGGCGGGCGCCCGCGAGGCGTACCTCGTGGACTTCGCCGCCGAGATCGACGAGGCCTGGCTGGAGGGCGTCTCCACGGTCGGCGTCACCTCCGGTGCCTCCGTTCCCGACGTGCTGGTCGAGCAGGTGCTGGAGTGGCTGTCGCAGCGCGGCTTCGAGGACGTCGAGATCGTCAAGGCCGCCGAGGAGTCGATCGTCTTCTCGCTGCCCAAGGAGCTCCGCCGCGACCTGCGCGCCGAGGCCGCCGCCAAGGTGGCCGCCGCCCCGGCCGCCGGGACCGCCCCCGAGCAGGCGGGTCCGCCGTCCGAGGGGTGATCGTCCTTCCCACGTCGTAGCGTTGGGCCATGAGCGTTTTCGGTGTGGACATCGGCGGTTCGGGGATCAAGGGCGCCCCGGTCGACCTGGATCGCGGCGATCTGGCGGAGGAGCGCTGCAAAGTGCTCACTCCGCATCCCGCGACGCCCGACGCGGTGGCGGACTGCGTCAAGCAGGTCGTCACCCATTTCGGCTGGCAGGGACCGATCGGCGCGACGTTCCCCGGTGTGGTGACGCACGGGGTCACGCGCACGGCGGCCAACGTCGACAAGGGCTGGATAGGCATGGACGCGGCCGGCCTGCTCTCCGAGCGGGTCGGCCTGCCCGTGACGCTGCTCAACGACGCCGACGCGGCGGGCATGGCCGAGATGGCGTACGGCGCGGGGCGCGGCCGCTCGGGCACGGTCATCATGCTGACGCTCGGCACGGGCATCGGCAGCGCCGTGTTCGTGGACGGCAAGCTGCTGCCCAACTCCGAGCTGGGCCACTTGGAGCTGCACGGGCACGAGGCGGAGAAACGCGCCTCCACCAAGGCCAAGGAGGACGAGGAGCTCAGCTGGGAGCACTGGGCGCGCCGGGTCAACAAGTACCTCGCGCACGTCGAGATGCTCTTCTCGCCCGAGCTGTTCGTGATCGGCGGCGGCGTGAGCCGCAAGGCGGACAAGTTCCTGCCGCTCATCGAGGGCATCGAGGCGGAGATCGTGCCGGCCGCGCTGCAGAACAACGCGGGCATCGTCGGCGCGGGCATGGCGGCGGCCGCGGCGGTCGCCACCACCGCCGCCGGATAGCGGTCCGGGCGCGGACGCGGGTGCGTACGGGCGCTGTCAGCGGCGTTCCGCGCGCCGCGCCCGCGTCACGTACGCCACCTTCCGCACGGCCGTGATCACGGCGGCGCACACCGTGCCGCCGTACAGCCAGCCGGTCAGCGTCGCGAGCCCGGTGAGCAGCGCCATTACGTGCCCGGTCAGCCCGCCGCCGCCGTCGGCGGTCACGGCCAGCGCGATGGTGAAGGCGATGGGCGCGCTCACCGGCGCCGCCGACAGGTCGTACGGCCGCACCCACACGCCGCCGGCGATGCAGGCCAGCAGGAAGACGACGCCGAACAGCGTGCCCGGCTCGCCGTTCACCAGGGAGTCCACGGCGCCGCCGCACAGGGCGGTCAGCGTGATGAAGACCCCGGTGCCGAGTCCCGTCAGACGGGACTCGCTCTGTCCCCGCCGCACCCCCCACAACGGGCCGCGGCGCGGACCTCCGCCCACGGCGGTCGCCCCCGCGGGCCTGCGCGCCGGACGCTCGGCCGGTCTGGCCGGCCGCGTCACGGCACCGTTGTTGTGCGGCGTGCGCGCACTGTGTTGGTCCACGCACCCAACGTAGGCTCCCGGCAGGGGGGAAACAGGGGCAGGACACGACTTTTCAGCCCCACAGGGGGCGAGGCGGGCCGCCGGAGCCTCCGGGGGTCTCCCGCTTCCGTAGACTGGTGGATCGGTCCGTCCCCGCCCGCCCCGGGCGCACGGGCCCTCCACCCACCTCGCTACGGGAAGTCGTCACGTGTCGCTCACGATCGGAATCGTCGGCCTGCCGAACGTCGGCAAGTCGACCCTGTTCAACGCCCTGACCAAGAACGACGTGCTGGCGGCCAACTACCCGTTCGCCACGATCGAGCCCAACGTCGGTGTCGTCGGTGTCCCCGACCCCCGCCTGGACACGCTCGCGAAGATCTTCGACTCGCAGCGCAAGCTCCCGGCGACGGTCGACTTCGTCGACATCGCGGGCATCGTGCGCGGCGCCAGCGAGGGCGCGGGCCTGGGCAACAAGTTCCTCGCGAACATCCGCGAGTCCGACGCGATCTGCCAGGTCATCCGGGCCTTCGTCGACCCGGACGTGGTCCACGTCGACGGCAAGGTGTCCCCGAAGGACGACATCGAGACGATCAACACCGAGCTGATCCTCGCCGACATGCAGACCATCGAGAAGGTCCTGCCCCGGCTGACCAAGGACGCCCGTCTCCAGAAGGAGAAGGCGGCGATGCTCGCCGCCGTCCAGGAGGCGCAGCAGATCCTCGAGGACGGCCGCACCCTCTTCTCCGCCGGCATCACCGCCGCCACGGAGAAGGGCGGCCTCCTGCACGAGCTGCACCTGCTGACCACCAAGCCGTTCCTCTACGTCTTCAACGTGGACGAGGACGAGCTGACCGACGACGCCTTCAAGGCCGAGCAGCGCGCCCTGGTCGCCCCCGCGGAGGCGATCTTCCTCAACGCCAAGATCGAGTCCGAGCTCATCGAGCTCGACGACGAGGAGGCCCTGGAACTCCTGCAGTCCATGGGCCAGGACGAGCCCGGTCTCGCCACCCTCGCCCGCGTCGGCTTCGACACCCTCGGCCTGCAGACGTACCTCACGGCCGGCCCGAAGGAAGCCCGCGCCTGGACGATCAAGAAGGGCGCCACCGCCCCCGAGGCCGCCGGTGTCATCCACACCGACTTCCAGAAGGGCTTCATCAAGGCGGAGATCGTCTCCTTCGGCGACCTGGTCGAGTGCGGCTCCATCCCCGAGGCCCGCGCCAAGGGCAAGGCCCGCATGGAGGGCAAGGAGTACGTCATGCAGGACGGCGACGTGGTGGAGTTCCGCTTCAACGTCTGATCCGTTCCGCGAAAGGCCGCTTGACCTGCGACGGAGCAGGTTGGGCGGCCTTTGCGGTCCGCACGGAGTCCGCAGCGTGGTGCCTTCGGTCGGTGCGCGGGGGAGCGGGTCTCGGAGGCGCCGTACGCGCGGCCCGCGTCCACCCCCAGAACGGGGAAGTGCCGGCGCACCTTGGCGGCTGCCTGTGTCCAGGCCGAGCGGGAGTGGCGGGAGTGGGCGATCGTCCCTTCGCGGGTCGGCGGGGTGCCGGTTCCGGCCGGAGCGGAAGGCGAGGGAAGCGCTGAATGCCGAGCCGAAGCGTGTTTTCACCTCGGATGAGAACACGCCAAATGCGAACGAGAATTTCAAGGCCATGGGTCGGGCGATGACGGCTCTCGAGGCGATGGAGTGGGACTGCCCCAAGCCTTGGCGGGTACGGTCCGTGATGTCCTACAGTGGAGTACGGCCGAGAGCCGTAAAAGAGGCCCTGGAGCCTGAGGGCCGTACGAACGTCACGGTGGTAGCCGTGCCGACCCTTGGGGGGAAACGCTCATGGACCTGAAGAAGGAAATCAAGGACACGCCGCAAGGACAGATGGCCTCGCTCCTGGCCGAGGTGGTCAAGGTCGCCAAGGACCTCAAGTTCGAGAAGAAGAAGGACGGGAGCATGCACGCCTCCGCCACCTTCAACGCGACTCGGCTGGTGGTCGAGTGGGGCGGTCCCGATGGATTCAGCCTGAGAATCCCTCGCGTCAAGACCGTCCCCGGCGAGGTGAAGAAGTCTTCCGGCAAGGCGTGAAACAAAAAATGGCCCGCCCCGCGAAATGGGGCGGGCTTATCTGTTTCCCTCTCATTCCGGGACGGACCCCTCCGCCTCGTGCCCGGGGCCGATCTGGCCGCGAAAACAGGCCGAAATGCGGCGCGGGAGGAATTCATTCCCTGGGGCATGTTCCGGGTCTGCTTCCTGCGGTTCGCGGACAGTGCGAGGGGTGTGCGTGCAGGACTCGGACCATGGGTCACATGAGCCACATGGGCAAGTTACTAACGTCCATGTTACTAACATGAATGTTAGTGTGGTCCGTGGAGGTGGCGGACGTGGTCGATTTTGTGGGCCGGGGGCAGGAGCTGGCGACGCTGGAGCGAGAGCTCCAGAAGGTCGTGACCGGGGTTGGCGGGGAGCGGCCCGGTCGGTGCGTGATGCTGCGCGGGCGGCGCCGGGTGGGCAAGTCGCGGCTGGTCGAGAGGTTCGCGGAGCATTCCGGAATGCCGTTCCTGTTCTACGCGGCGACCGGTGCGTCTCCCCGGGCCGATCTGGCCCGGCTGGCACGGGACGCGCAGGCGTCGACGCTGCCGTTGGCCGGGGTGGTGGCCGCCGCGCGGCCGGAGAGCTGGGACGCCGCGTTCGATGTGCTGGCCGCGGCGCTTCCCGCGGACCGGGCGAGCGTACTGGTCATCGACGAGGTGCCGTACCTGATGGATGCCGACGGCGCCTTTGAGGGGATGCTGCAACGGGCCTGGGACCGGGTCCTGGAGACCAAGCCGGTTCTGCTGGTCCTCATCGGCTCCGACCTGTCGATGATGGAGGCACTGAACAGCTACGGACGCCCCTTCCATCAGCGCGGCCGGGAGATGGTCCTGGGTCCGCTGAACCCCGCCGAGGTGGGGCGGATGCTCGGACTGGATCCGGCGGAAGCCTTCGATGCCGCGCTGGTCACCGGCGGGCTGCCGCTGATCTGCGCGGAATGGCCGCACGGGGCCGGGGTGTGGGACTTCCTCGGCGAGGCGCTGAGCGACCCGGTGTCGGCCCTGCTGGTGTCGGCCGAGCGCTCACAGGCTGCCGAATTCCCCCCGCAGGCACAGGCGCGCACGGTGCTGGCGGCCATCGGCAGTGGCGAACGGACCTTCACCAACATCGCCCGTGCGGCCGGTGGGATCGGGGCCACGCCGCTGCAACGGGCGCTGGAACTGCTCACGGACAAACGGATCGTCGCCGCGGAACTGCCCGTGTCGCCACGTCCGTCGAAGGACCGCCGCTACCGGGTGGCGGATCCGTACCTGCGGTTCTGGGTGCGATTTCTCGGCCCGTCCATGGAGGAGATCGAGCGGGGGCGTGGCGATCTGACCCTGGCGCGGATCCGGGAGAACTGGACCAGTTGGCGTGGCCGGGCCGTCGAGCCCCTTGTCCGCGAGGCGCTGGCGCGGATACTGCCCGACGACAGGCTGCCGGCAGCCCCCGCGGTGGGGGGCTACTGGACCCGCACCAACGACATCGAGATCGATATCGTCGGGGCGGACCGCGCCCCTGTCGCCAAGGAGCTGCTCTTCGTCGGTTCCATCAAGTGGCTGGAGCGGTCGCCCTTCGACCGGCACGACTCGGCCGCTCTCCATCGGCACCGGGCCGCCCTCACCGACGAACCTGTGCCCGTCGTGGCGGTCTCGCGCAGCGGCGTCGACTCTCCGGGCCTTGACGCCGCCTACGGCCCCGCCGATCTGCTCACCGCCTGGCCGCTGTGAGCGGCGCCACCCCTTCCCCGACGGTTGCCGGCTCGCCTGCCCGCGCCGCCGCTTCCGCCAGGTGTCCGCGCGGGGCAGGGACTCACCGCCCTGACAGAAGTAAACGTGTTACGGTTCTTTCATCGGAGGTGCTGGAGTTCCTTGCGACGGCAGAAGCCGATCGCGGTTGAGGGGGGGCTCTCCGGCCCCGATTCCTGGAGGCGCCGACGACGATGCCGGCGCAGCATTGTTCCTGTGCGGAACGCCCGCCGGGTTCGACGGGCGTTGCGAGACGAAAGGTCCCCCCTCATGCCCCCATCCATGCGTGCGCTCGTGGCCGGCGAGGTCGGCGAGCCCGGTGACGTCCTGCGGCTGGAGTCCCGGCCGGTGCCCACGCCGGAGGCCGGTCAGGCGTTGATCCGTGTGCGGGCGACGCCGATTCACGCCAGTGATCTGCACGTGCTGCGCGGCCGCTACGGTTTCTCCCCCGAATTCCCCGTCGTGGGCGGCCACATGGAGTGCGTGGGCCGTGTCGAGGCCCTCGGCCCGGACACCGAGGGGCCGGCGATCGGCGAGCGGGTCGTGGTTGCCGCAGTCCCCGCGGTGCCCGGGCCGCCGGTGGCCGGCACATGGCAGGAGTACCTCGTCGCCGACACACGAAGGCTCCTGGCGGTCCCCGACGGGCTGAGCGACTCCAGCGCCTGCCAACTCGCCGTCAATCCGCTGACCGCGCTGCTCCTCGTGACGCGCGAACTCGATGTCCAGCCGGGGGAGTGGCTGCTGCAGACGGCCGCGGGTTCCACCGTCGGCCGGCTCGTCATCCAGCTGTCCCGGCACCTGGGCATCCGCACGATCAATGTCGTGCGGCGGCGCGACGCCGTCGAGGGGATCAAGGCGCTGGGCGGTGACGAGGTCATCTGCACCGAGGACGAGGACCTGGTGCGGCGCGTGGCCGAGATCGCCGGACCGGCCGGGGTGCGCAAGGCCGTCGACTGCGTCGCGGGCCCGGTCGGCGCCCAGGTGTCGCAGGCGCTGGCTCCGGGAGGCGAGGTCGTGGTCTACGGCGCGCTCTCCACCCACCGGCAGACCGACCCGGCCGCGCTGACCATCCCGTTGGCGGCACGCTCGGTCATCTACGAGACCAAGGCGGTCCGGGGCTTCTGGCTGAACCGCTGGTTCGGCACCGCCTCGCCCGAGGAGGCGCTGCGCGCGCTGTCCCAGGTGCGCGATCTCGTCGCCGACGGCGTGCTGACGATCCCCCAGGGACGGCCGTTCCCGCTCGACCGCTTCACGGAGGCCGTCGCGGTCGCCGAAGCACCCGCACGGGGTACCAAGCCGCTCTTCGTCCTCGACGGCGACTGATCCGGCGAACGGACTGCGCGAGGGGCCGGCCTCGGCTCAGCCGGTGCGCGGCGGCGTGAGCGTGCCCAGGTCCAGGCTGATCGCGAAGGGCACCGGGCGCCGGAGGGTGCCTCGGAAGATGCCGGCGGGTGCGTAGGCGCCGGTGGGTGAGTCGAGTTCATAGACGTGGACGACGGGTGCCCTGTCCTCGTTCTCGATGCACCAGTAGTGCGGGATGCCGGCCTCCGCGTACTTGCGCAGCTTCACCGTGCGGTCGCGATGGGCGGACTCGGGAGAGACCACCTCGATGACGAGCTTGACGTCCTCCGGGCCTACCAGGTGCGGTCCGGGTCGTAGGGCAGGTCCGTCAGCAAGAGGTCCGGCTCGGGGCGGTTCCTTGCGTCGAGGCGGATCGTCATCTCGCGCTCGACCTCGAAGCCGACCGGTGCCTGCGCCATGAGCGTGGCGGTCAGGGCGGTGACGAGGCGGCCGTGCCAGGCCCGCTGCGGCGCCAGCAGGAAGACGAGTGCTCCGTCGATCAGCTCGGTGTGGCGAGGTGCCTCGGGGAGGCGGTCCAGGTCCTCCGCGAACCAGCCCTCCGCGCGCGGCGGGCGCATCCAGTCGGGCAGCGCGGTCATGGCCCAACGGTAGCGATGCGGCGAGGACCGGACCATGAAGCCGGTCGCGCCGTCCGGGGCCGTGTCTCCAGACCCCCTATTTCTGGACTTGCCGGTCCAATCTTTTCTCCGCACGATGGGTGGACCAGCCAGTCCAGAAGAGGTGGTCGACCCATGGATACCGCAGAGCGTCTGAGCATCACCGAGGATCTTCGCCGTCTGATGGCGCGCTACGTCCGCTACGCGGACCACCAGCGCTGGCAGGACCTGGCGGGCCTGTTCACGCCGGACGGCACCTTCACCCCGCGCAAGCCGGACGGTTCGGTGTGGCTGCGTATGGAGGGCCGCGAGCAGATCGTGGCGACCGTCGGCTCCAGCGGCGGCCCCGGCGTCACCCTGATCCACCACTTGTTCTCCGACGAGATCGACGTCGCCTCGGCGACCGCCGCCCGGGGCGTATGGGCGATGGAGGACATCGTGACCCGCCCCGCGGACGCCCCCGTGTCCGAGGCCGTTCCCTTCCGGGGCATGCACGGCTACGGCCACTACCGGGTGCGCTTCGTCAGGACCGGCGGGTCCTGGTTCATCGCCGAGCTCGAGCAGACCCGGATCCGTCTCGACTTCAGCGACTGACGCCGGCCGACGCCCCCTCCCACCACCCCCCTACGCGAAGGAAGCACGACTGTGAGCGAGAACACCGAGCGCACCGCGCTCGCCCCGTACCGGATCGACGTCCCGCAGGACGTCCTGGACGACCTCAAGGACCGCCTGAGGAGGACCCGTTTCTTCGACGACCTGGACAACGAGGAGGAGTACTACGGGGTGAGCACCGCCTACCTCAAGCCGCTCGTGGAGTACTGGGCCGACGGGTTCGACTGGCGGGCGCAGGAGGCGCGGCTGAACTCCTTCCACCAGCACAAGGTCGAGATCGACGGCGCGCCCGTGCACTTCGTCCACGAGCGCGGCAAGGGCACGGACGTGATCCCCGTCATGGTCCTGCACGGCTGGCCGTGGCCCGGTGAGTTCAGCCTTCCGGTCGTCGGCCCGCTGACGGACCCCGTCGCCCACGGCGGCGACGCGGCGGACGCCTTCGACGTCGTCGTGCCGAACCTCCCCGGTTTCGCCTGGTCCACCCCGCTCACCAGGGGCGATCTCAACTACTGGAAGATCGCCGACATCCTGCACACGCTGATGACGCAGACGCTGGGCTACGAGAAGTACGCCGTGGCGGGCTCCGACTACGGCTCCCTGGTCGCGAGCGCGCTCGGCCACAAGTACGCGGACAGCATCATCGGCCTGCACTACGGCCAGGACCTGCCCCCGGGCATGTTCGCCAACGAGCGGTTCTGGGACGTGACCGACGGGGCCACGATCCCCGCCGACGCCTCACCGGAACTGCGCGCGGGTATGGAGAACTTCGTCACCACGTACGTCTCCCACGTCACCGCGCACATGCTGGACGCGTCGACCCTCACGCACGGTCTGAACGACTCGCCGATCGGCATGCTGGCCTGGCTGCTCCAGCGGTGGCGGAAGTGGAGCGACAAGAACGGGGACTTCGAGGCGGCCTTCCCCCGCGACTTCGTCCTCACACAGGCCACCACGTTCTGGGTGACCGAGTCCATCGGCTCGTCCATCCGCATGTACCGCAACGCGGTGCGCTACCCGTGGGTGCCCTCGCACGACCGCCGGCCGACCGTCGAGCCGCCGGCCGGCTTCACGTTCCTCCTCGGTGACGCCTACCCGCCCGGCGTCCGCACCGTCGAGGAGCGCATCGCCGCCTTCGAGAACGGGCCCACCCGCGCCGCGTTCAACGCGATCAACGTCAACGCCCACGAGAAGGGCGGCCACTTCGTGCACTACGAGAACACCGAGGCCTTCGTCTCCGACCTGCGGGGAACCTTCAGGAAGCTGCGCTGACCCGGGGCCGGCGAGGCGGTGGCAGCGCGGCCTCGCCGGCCCGGCCGGTCAGAGCGTGTTCAGCACGGCGAACGGGTCGAGCGAGGCCCGGTTGTCGACCGCGGTGATCCGCCGGCGCAGGGTCCAGGCCGCCCCCGGCTCGATCGTGACCTGGCGCTGGCTCATCGCCCAGATGTCGCACGCGTACGCGGTGAACGCGGTGTCCTCGTAGAGCAGGCCGTACGTCTGGCTGTCGGCCCCGGTCATGCCGATCCACGGCGCGGTGGGCGCGTAGTCGGCGGGCGTACCGGTGGTGATGGTGCCGTGGCCGGGGACGCCGCTGCGCTGTCCCGTTCCGTCGTGGTCGATCACATCGCCGATCCACAGGGTGCGGGCCACCGTGCCGCGGTTGGTGAAGACGCTCTCGGCGGTGATCCAGCGCTCGCCCTCGCGGACGGAGTACTCGGTGACCACCGCGACGTCCGGGAACGCGGTGCTCGCGCCGGTGGCGCGGATCCGGGCCTCGGCGCCGGTCGAGGAGACCACCTGGACCGACGTCGACTTCACGGTGCGCTGCTGCCAGGCGTTCGAGCCGCGCGGCTGGGCGGCCGAGGCGTAGGGCAGGTTGAACCAGTCGATCTGGTCCAGGTGGCCCACGGCGGCCATGTCGCGCGGCTTGCCGAGGGTGACCGGGGTCAGCTGCGAGTCCTCGGAACCGGCCGAGATCGCCATGGCCAGCTGGTCGTTGGAGATCACCAGGTCGGAGACCAGGCCCTCGGCCACGGGGCCGGGGACGGTGGTTCCCGTGCCGGCGCGCGCCCGCGCGCGGTCCGCGCGCAGGGTGACGCGGGTCTGCGCGCCGTCCTGCACGGTGGCGGTCACCTGGACGGGGTCGTAACCGACGCCGTCGGCCACGACGGTGTAGACACCGGGGACGGCGAAGGCGAGGAACTCACCGTCCGCGCCGGTCGTGCTCGACACGACGGCCTTGCCGGCGGAGTCCAGCACCTTGACGCGCATGTTGGTGAGCGGGGTGCCGGTCGCGCTGTCGGTGATCCGGCCGGACAGGCCGTCGCCCGCGCCGTCGACCCGGCGGGCGCCGGGGACGCCGTCGAGCACCTCGAACGCGGCGATCGTGTACGCGGGGGAGGCGGCGTCGCCGGCGCTCAGCACGATCCGCAGGTCGGCGCGCCAGCGCTCCGGTGTGACGTCGCAGATCACATAGCCGCGGTAGGTGCCGTTGTAGAACTTCACGTGCGGGTTGGCCGCCAGACCCGCCCGGACGTCCGCGTCCCAGCCGGCGCCCGAGGAGATGGACGTGCCGACGAACTCGGTGGCGACGGTCCGGGAGGCCGGGTCGTCGAAGTCCTTCTTGAGGTCGTTGACCCAGTGCGTGTGCCAGTCGCCGCTGAGCACCACCGGGTTCTGGGGGCGCTCGGTGTCCAGGAAGTCCAGGATCCGCGAGCGGGCGGCGGGGTAGCCGTCCCACTGGTCGAGGTTGACGATCTTCGACGGGCCCAGGTCGTAGTCGAACGCGGCCATGATGGTCTGCTGCGCGATGACGTTCCACTGCGCGCTGGACTTGTGCAGACCCCGGAGCAGCCACTTCTCCTGCTCCGGGCCGGTGAGGGTGGCCGCCGGGTCGCCGACCGCCTCGCAGGGCGTCTTCCGGCCGTCGCCGCACGGCTGGTCGGTGCGGTACTGGCGGGTGTCGAGGACGCTGAACTCGGCGAGCCGCCCGAAGTCGAACCTGCGGTACATCAGCGCGTCGGGGCCCTCGGGCCGCTGCTCCCGGCGCAGCGGCAGGTGCTCGTAGTACGCCTGGTAGCCGTTGGCACGGCGCTCCAGGAACGGCCGTCCGTCGCCGGCGCCGCCGGGGACGTCGCCCGCGTAGTTGTTCTGGACCTCGTGGTCGTCCCAGGTCACGAAGAACGGGAAGCGGGCGTGGGCGTCGCGGAGTTCGGGGGCGCTCTTGTACAGCGCGTGCAGCCGGCGGAACTCGGTCAGGCTGCCGTCGGCGGTCTCGTAGATGTAGTCGCCGAGATGCATGACGAAGTCGAGTTCCTGCCCGGCCAGGTCGCGGTAGGCCGCGAAGTGGCCGCCGGCCCAGCTCTGGCAGGACACGAAGGCGAAGCGCAGCTGGTCGGCCGGGGACCCGGGCTTCGGCAGGGTGCGGGTACGGCCGACGCGGCTGTGGACCCCGTCGACCTGGAAGCGGTACCAGTACCAGGTGTCGGGCGTCAGGTGCCTCGCCTCGACGTGCACGCTGTGCGCGGACTCCGGGACGGCGTTGGTGTGCCCGTCGTCGACGATGTGGAGGAACTCCTCGTCGCGCGCCAGCTCCCAGCTCACCTTGACCGGCACGGGTGCCATGCCGCCGGTCTCCGCGTCGAGCGGGTCGGTGACGAGCCGCGTCCACAGCACGACGCTGTCCTCGTCGGGGTCGCCGGAGGCGACACCGAGCAGGAAGGGGGCCGGGTCGACGACGGCCGACGGGCCGGTGGCGGCGGTGGCGGTTCCCGTCCCGCCGTCGGCGGCGGAAGCGGCGCCCATGGCCAACTGGCCCGCGGCGAGGGCGCCGAGGGTGGTGCCGCCCGCCGCCGCCAGGAACTTCCGGCGGTCGAAGGGAACGATCGTAGGTGTGTCGGTCATGCGTCGAGGGTCGTCCGGGCAGGTGCCGCCCCGGTTGCGTGATCATGAATGGACCCGTCACGACAGGCCACCGGGCGATGTCGCCGGCCGACCCGCGCGGGCCCGGGGCGCGCGACACGCGCACGCCCCGGGCCGGGGCGAGTGTCGCGGGCACAGCCCGATGGGCCATACTGCCCGCCGTGGAGCAGAGCAGAGGTTCGAACATCCCGCTCGTACAGGCGGCCGGCATCGATCCGGCGTACGTCCCCGGCATCGCCGTGCCGGAGCCGGACGAGCCCCAGGTCACGTCCGCGGAGCCGTCCGCGGACCTGGTGAAGGCGGCGCCCGCGCCGGACGACGCGCCGACCCCCGCGGAAGACACCGCCGAGGACACCGCCGCCGACGACAGCTCCGCCGAGGAGCCCGCCGCCGAGGAGACCCCGCGGCGCGACCCGGAGCCGGACGGCGGACCGGAGTTCGAGGTCGCCGACCGCCGCGGCTCGATCCAGGCGGACCGCGACGGCGTCACGTTCCGGCTCGACGACACCGAGGCCGAGTTCGGCTGGGACGAGATCGGCGCGGTCGAGGTCGACGCCCCGCGGTGGGGGCGCCGGTTCGGCGTGACGGTCTACCTGTCGCCGCGGCGCTGGTACGAGACCTGGGTCGAGGCACCCTCCAGGAGCCGGCTGAAGACCTGGTCCGAGGAGCTCGACGCCGTGCTCGACACCTACTTCGAGAAGGCCGACGAATCGGCGGGGACCGCTGATGCCGCCGCGGCCGCGGAGCCGGCCGACGCGTAGGGCGGCTGCCCGGCGACCGGGGACTTGGGCGTGATCAGCCCCGACTCGTAGGCGAACACGACCAGTTGGGCCCGGTCGCGGGCGCCCAGCTTGGTCATGGCCCGGCTGACGTGGGTCTTGGCGGTCAGCGGGCTGATGACCATGCGCGCGGCGATCTCGTCGTTGGCCAGTCCCCGCGCGGCGAGCGCCACCACCTCGCGCTCGCGGTTGGTCAGCGCCTCCAGGCCCGCCGCGTGCGCCGCGTCGGGCGGGCGGGAGACGAACTCGGCGATCAGGCGGCGCGTGATGGCCGGGGACAGCAGTGCGTCGCCGCGCTGCGCGACATGGATGGCCTGGACGAGGTCGGCGGGCTCGGTGTCCTTGAGCAGGAAGCCGCTGGCACCGGCGCGCAGCGCGTCGAAGACGTACTCGTCCAGGCCGTAGTTGGTCAGGATCACGACGTGCACCTCCGCCAGCCGCGGGTCGGCGGCGATCCGCCGGGTCGCCCCGATGCCGTCGAGCACCGGCATCTGGATGTCGAGCAGCACCACGTCGGGCACGTGCCGTTCGGCGAGCGCGACGGCCTCCTGCCCGTCGGCCGCCTCGGCGACGACCTCGATCCCCTCCTCCGCGTCCAGCAGGGCGCGGAATCCGGCGCGCATCAGTGCCTGGTCGTCGACGATCAGTACGCGGATCATGTCGTGGCCTCCAGTGGCAGTTCGGCCCGTACGGTGAAGCCGCCCTCGGGCCGTGGTCCGGCCCGCAGCCGCCCGCCGAGCGCGGTGACCCGCTCGCGCATGCCGGTGAGGCCGACGCCGGGCACCGGCTGGGCGTCCGGCGCGGCGGTGCCGTCGTCGTCGACCTGGACGACGAGCTGCCGGTCGGCGTACTCGATGCGGACGGTGGCGCGCGGCCGGGGCCCCGCGTGCCGGGTGACGTTGGTCAGCGCCTCCTGCACGATGCGGTACGCGGCCCGGTCCACGCCGTCCGCGAGCGGCCGCTCCCGGCCGCTGACGGTGACGCTGGTGGGCAGCCCGGCGGTCCGGGAGCGCTCGGCCAGGTCCCCGATGCGGTCCACGCCGTGGCCGCCCCCGCTGCCGCGCAGCACCTCCAGCGTCGCCCGCAGCTCCCGCATGGCCTCGCCGCTCGCCTCCTGGATGGCGAGCAGCGCCTCGGGGGCCTCCTCGCCGCGCTTGCGGGCCAGATGGACGGCGACGCCCGCCTGGAGCTTGATGATCGAGATGCTGTGCGTCAGCGAGTCGTGCAGCTCCCGCGCGATGCGCAGCCGTTCCTCGCCCGCGCGGCGCAAGGCGGCCTCCTCGCGGGTGCGTTCGGCCTCCAGCGCCCGCCGTTCCAGCTGCTCCAGGTACGCGCGGCGGTGCCGCCCCACGACCGCCATGGCGACCGAGGCGAGGAACCAGCCGAGCAGCAGCGCGGTGGACTGCGCCGCGGTCGGCGCGGGCTGCCCGGAGGCCAGGTAGCCGCCGAGGAAGGCGAGCACCGCCAGCTTCACCGGCAGCCGCCGGCCGCCGCTCCTGACCGCGATGTGCACGGCGACCAGCACCGGGAAGGCCGCCGACGGCCCCGGGTGCACCCGCAGCGCGTACGCCAGCATGCAGCCCGTGCACAGCAGCAGCGCGGGCACGGGGGCGCGGCGGCTGCCGGTGACGGCCAGCGCGCCGACGAGGGCGAGGACGAGGTCCACCGCGTCCGCGGGCGCCGGTACCCCGGGCAGCAGCAGGACGTCGGCGACGAGCACGAGACCGAGCAGCCCGTCGAAGAGGTGGCCCTGCCACCCCCGCAAGTCCAGCGGCGACTCGCGGACCTGACGTGCGATCAGCCTGGCTCCTCCCATGACCGCACCCTAGCCGTGGCCCGCGCCCCGCACGTCCTCCTGGAAGACGGCTCCCGCGCTACTCCCCGGGGAGTAGCGCCGCCCCGCCACGCGGCCCGCGCAGCAGTGCCATGTCACTTCCCGGGGACGACGACCCGGGGGCGCCTGCGGGGCCACGATCGAGATCCGCGAACGGGCCGACGACCCCGGAGGAGGCATCCCGTGCCCGCACCCTTCCGCCTCACCACCCCCGCGCCGCCGGACACGCTCACCGGGCGGTCCGCCGCGGTGTACGCCCAGCTGGCCGGCGACTTCGGCATCCGGCGGGCGCCCACCTTCGTGGTGCTGTCGCCCGCCCCCGACCTGCTGGCCGCGACCTGGGCCGTGCTGCGCGAGTCGCTGCTCGCGGGCCGCGCCTCCCGCACCGCGAAGGAGCTCGTGGCGCTCGGGGTGTCGCAGGCCAACCGCTGCCCGTTCTGCGTGGACGCGCACACCGTCCTGCTGCACGCCACCGGCGACCACCGGCTCGCCGAGACCGTCGCCCGCGGTGACGCGCCCGCCGACCCGGGGCACGCCGCGCTGCTCGCCTGGGGGAAGGCCACCAGGACCGCCCTCGGACCGGACGCGGCCGAGGCGGCGGACCGGCCCTTCGACGCCGCGGACGCACCGGAGTTCATCGGCACCGCGCTGGCCTTCCACTTCATCAACCGCATGGTGTCGGCGCTGCTCACCGATGACATGCTGCCCGCGGGACTGCAGCGGCTGCGGCTGGTGCGCAGCGCCGGGGGCCGGGCCCTCGGGCGCACCGTGCGCAGGGAACTGGAGCCCGGCGCGAGCCTGCCGCTGCTGCGCGGGGTGCCGGCCGGGCCGCCGCCGGACTGGGCCGAAGGGGCGCCCGTGGGGGCCGCGTTCGGTGCGCTGCGGGCCGCGGCGGGGCGTGGCGGGGAACGGCTCGGCGCGCAGGCACGGGAGGCCGTGGCCGCCGCCGTGGACATGTGGGACGGCTCGCACCCGCCGCTGGACGGCGGCTGGATCGCGCACCGGACGTCCCCGCTGCCCCCGGCCCAGCGCCCGGCGGCGCGACTGGTGCTGCTCGCCGCGCTGGCCCCGTACCGGATCACCGAGGCGGATGTGGAGGCCTGGCGGGCCGCCGACCCCGATCCGTACGACGCGGACCTGGTGCGGCTGATCGCGTTCGGCGCACTTTCCGCCATTTCCCGGATCGAAACCTCGATCCAACGGCCTTTTCAGCGGGCCAGGTTGACAGGCCATTGACGCAGACACGACGATGCGTGGTGCCACTGGGGCCGGAGAGCCCCGTGTGCACCTCGACCTCCGCCCGGCGACGCCTCGGCCTGCTCGCACACGGGGAAGCAGCTGCCGTCCTTCGCGCTCCCGCCGGGCCACGCAACGCAAGATTGGGTTCCGCATGGCCATATCGCGACGCGTCACCATCGGACGGCTGCTCGGTGTGAGTGCCGCCGCCGTCGCCCTCTCCGCGGCCGGTGCCACCTCCGCCTGGGCGGGCGACTGCCCCGGTGGCAAGGGCTGGGACAAGGGCGGCCACCACACCTACAAGCCGGGCCACGGAGGTGGCACCAAGACCAGCACCGACCGCTGCGAGTTCTCGCTCGACGGCACCGACTGGTACCAGTCGGTGAAGGTCGACGACGTCACCCTCAAGCCCGCCGAGGACGGAAAGGTGCACGTCAAGGTGCGCGTCGCGGACGGCTCCTCGTCCTGCACCGTGTCCCTGGCCTCGTACCGCACGCACGGCGCCACCTTCGAGACCTCCGGCAAGCAGGTGTTCCACGACTGGGACACCGTGACGATCACCAACGGCACCGACACGCTCGACGTCGCCGTCCCGGACGTCACCTGCTTCGCCCAGGTCGACCTGTACTACGGCAACAAGAAGTACGACGGCGTCATGGACGCCAATGACGGCTACGAGCACGGGCCGCTGCCCGAGGGCCCGGACCACGCGGTCATCGGCGACAAGAAGATCGCCTGGTGGAACGGCGGCACCAAGGACTGCAGCACGCAGACCGTGCCGTCCACGCCGCCGACCACCGCCCCGCCGACCACCCCGTCCGGTGGCGACGAGACCACGACGCCGCCGGCCTCGGCGACGCCGTCCACCTCGGCTCCGGTCACCGGGTCCGAGACGCCGTCGGCGTCGGCTCCGGCCTCGGACTCCCCGTCCGCCTCCGACTCCGTCTCCGCGTCGGCCTCCAGCCCCGCGGTCGACGCCGCCCAGTCCCCGAACGGTGACTCCGGCGACCTCGCCGAGACCGGTTCCGGCAACGTCGGCATGGTCTCCGCGGCCGCCGCGCTGCTGCTGCTCGCCGGCGGTGGCGTCGTCTTCGCCTCGCGCCGCCGCCAGGCCGCCCGTCGCCACTGACGCTCCGGCAGGGAAGGGGGTACGGCTGCGCCAGGCGCCGTACCCCCTTCATCCGTGTGCGGCGACCACACCTACGCGTACTAGCCCCGGGTTGACGGGCATTGGAACAATCCAGTGCGACCGTTCGACCACAGCGGGGGGCTGTATGAGACATCCGGGGGAATCCACCGCCGGCGACCGCTACCCGACCGTGGACGAGGTGAACGCGGCGGCCAGGGCACTGACCCTCCGCCGGCCCGATCTGTGCCGGATACGGACGGTGGGGACCTCCCGGGCGGGCGAGCCGCTGCTCCTGCTGTCGGTGGGCCACGGACGGCGCAACGTGCTGGTCGTGGCCGGGCCGCACGCCAACGAGATGATCGGCGGTGCCACCGCGCTCCGGCTGGCCCGGTGGGTGGCCGCCGACCCCGCGCTGCGCGAGGGCGCCGACGCGGCCTGGCACTTCCTGCTGTGCGCCGACCCGGACGGCGCGCGGCTCAACGAGGCCGTCCCCGACGGCCGGTTCACGATGCTCGGCCACTACCGGCACTTCTTCCGGCCGCGCGCCGCCGAGCAGCCGGAGTGGCTGCCCGACGACGGCTCGCTGGCCGGCGCGCTGCCCGAGACCCGGGCGCTGATCGCGGTCATCGACGAACTGCGCCCGGTGCTCCAGTGCTCGCTGCACGGCATCGACGTCGGCGGCAGCTTCATCCAGGTGACCCGGGCCATCCCCCGGCTGGCCGAACGGATCGCCAAATCGGCCGCCGAGTTCGACATCCCGCTGGAGGCCGGCTCGTCCGACGCCTTCCACTGGCCGAGCCCCGGGCCCGGCGTCTACGTGATGCCGCCCCCCGGCGGCCCGCGCGAGGACGCCAGCAACTCCACCTGGACCTACGCCCACCGCTACGGCGGCATCACCGCGATCGCCGAGGTGCCGATGTGGGCCTGCGACCGCGCGGGCGACACCTCCCCGCACCCCGCCGCCGACGAGGCGCTGCGCGCCGCTGGGGTCGCCCTGCGGCGGGCGAGCGAGCACGTCGGCGGGCTCATCGGCGAACTGCGGCCCTGCCTGTCCGGGGACGGCGGGCCGCTGCTGCGCGCCGCGTGCGAGATCGTCGCCGTGGGCCCGCAGCTCGCCGCCGACTGGGACCCGGCGCTGCGCACCGCCTCCGCGCCGCCGCTGCCCGCGATGACCCGGGCCCGGGTCAGCAGCGTCGAGATCTACGCCCAGCGGCTGCCGCTGCGCGCCGCGGCCATGCTGCTGCGACTCGCCCGGGGCGCCGATCCGTCCCAGGTCCCGGCCGCGGCGGTGCGCGAGCGCCTGGAACGCCTGGTCGCGGACTGGTGCCGGGCGTACGAGACCGCGCACCGGGCGCGCTGGGTCCCCGTCAGGCACCAGGCGGAGCAGCACGCGAGGGTGGTCCTCGCGGCGTTCGAGCTGTTGCCGGGTTGACGCGACAGAAGTAATCCGATGGGCAAGACTTGCGACTGGCAACGGTGTGTTGCCAAGCTGTTGCACACAGTCAACCCGAGGGAGGGGCACGTGCCTTTCGGTGAGCAGCCCGCGTACCTTCGCGTCGCCGGGGATCTCCGCCAGAAGATCCTCGACGGCACGCTCCCTCCGCACACCCGCCTGCCGTCGCAGGCCCGCATCCGCGCCGAGTACGGGGTGTCGGACACCGTCGCGCTGGAGGCCCGCAAGGTCCTGATGGCCGAGGGCTTCGTGGAGGGCCGCTCCGGCTCCGGTACGTACGTCCGCGAGCGCCCCGACCCGCGCCTGATCGTCCGCACCGGCTACCGGCCGGGCGGCGGTCAGGCGTCGCCGTTCCGGCAGGAGCAGGCCGACGAGAGCTTCAAGGGCAACTGGGAGGCGAACAGCTTCCAGGACGCGGCCGGACCGCGGGTCGCCGAACGGCTGGGCATCCAGCCCGGCGACCGGGTGATGCGCACCCGCTACCTCTACCGCACGGAGGGCGAGCCGATGATGCTCGCCACCTCGTGGGAACCGCTGTCGGTCACCGGGCGCACCCCGGTCCTGCTGCCGGAGGAGGGCCCGCTGGCCGGGCAGGGCGTGGTCGAGCGCATGGCCGCGCTGGACATCGTCGTCGACAACGTCGCCGAGGAGGTCGGCGCCCGCCCCGGGCTCGCGGAGGAGACCGCGGTGCTGGGCGGCGTGCCCGGCCATGTCGTCATCGAGATCCGCCGCACGTTCTACGCCTCGGGCCTGCCCGTCGAGACCGCGGACATCATCGTCCCCGCCGAGCGCTACCGGGCCTCCTACCGCATGCCGGTCAAGTGACCCCGGCGGCCCGGTCCGCGCTCTGACGGCACGTCACGGAGTGGTGGGGCGTCGCGGTCGTTTCCGCCCGCCCCCTTCAGTGGTGCTGTCCGCGCGGCGGGCTCGAACCCGCGGCCGATGAGGGCGCGGGGCCTTCGGCTGCCGCGGGCCGGGTCCCGGGCACGCATCGGCGGTCCACCGGCCGGGAGGCCGTCCGCCCCGGGCCAGGGCCCGGTCAGCCCACCAGGGACTGGGTGCCGAGCACGGTGAGCAGGGCGAGGCGTTCGGCGTCCTCGGTGCCGGGCTCGGCGGTGTAGACCATGATGCGCAGGTCGCTGCCTGCCACGGTGAGCACGTCGCAGTCCAGCCGCACCGCGCCGACCCCCGGATGGTCGATGGTCTTGCGTGCGGCCTCGTGGCGGCCGATCGCGCCGGAGTCCCATCGCGCGGTGAAGCGTTCGCTGCCCGCCCGCAGCTCCGTGATCATGCGCCGCAGCCGCTGGTCGGACGGGTAGCGGGCGGCCGCCGCGCGCAGGTCGGAGACCACCGCGGTCTCGAACGCCTCCAGTTCCTCCGGGGTGAGCCGGGCGCGGCTGCCCGCACCGAGGAAGTGCCGCCAGACGCCGTTGCGCTCGTTGCCGCGCCATCCGGAGGGGTCGCCCATCAGGGCCGCGTACGGCGGGTTGTACTGGAGCAGCGTCCAGGAGGCGTCGTAGACCGCGACCGGCGTGCCGGTCATGCGGTCCAGCAGCCGGTGGACGCTCGGCGTGATGTACGCGGGGACCGTCTCGGGCCCCGGCGGCGCCAGCCCGGCCAGCTCGAAGAGATGGCCGCGCTCGGTCGGCGACAGCCGCAGCGCCCGCGCCATGGCCTCCACGACCTGCGCGGACGGGTTCGAGGCGCGGCCCTGTTCCAGCCGGGTGACGTAGTCGACGGAGATCCCCGCGAGCTGCGCCAGTTCCTCGCGGCGCAGCCCCGCCGCACGCCGGTGACCGCCCGCGGGCAGGCCGGCCGCCTCCGGGGACACCTTGTCGCGCCACCGGCGCACCGCCCTGCCGAACTCCGCTGTCGCCATGCTCCCCAGTGTGCGCCGCGGGCGCGCGATCGCCCTGGTACCGCGAGTCCCAGGAACACGGGACGACTGTCTGTCCGGCGGCCCCCGCCGCACGCTGGAGGCATCAGTCACCGACCGCCCACACCCCCACAGGAGCGAGACCATGCCGACTACGCCGACCACTCTCATCACCGGCGCCAACAAGGGCCTCGGCTACGAGACCGCCCGCCGTCTGATCGCCGAGGGCCACACCGTCTGGATCGGCGCCCGGGACGCCGGGCGCGGCCGGGAGGCCGCCGAGCGGCTGGGCGCGCGCTTCGTCGTCCTCGACGTCACCGACGACGCCTCGGTGGCGGCCGCCGCGCGGACGGTCGAGGCCGACGGCGGACTGGACGTCCTGATCAACAACGCCGGTATCGAGGTGCGCCGGCCGGACAACAGCGTGGTGCCCACCGTCGAGACCACCGCCGACGCGATGCGGCAGACCTTCGAGACGAACGTCTTCGGCGTCGTGCGGGTCACCCACGCCTTCCTGCCGCTGCTGCGCAGGTCCGCCGCCCCCGTCGTCGTCAACGTCAGCAGCGGACTGGCCTCCCTGCACCACGTCACCGACCCCGACCAGCCGGCCCACATGTTCCCGGGCCTGGACTACCCGGCGTCCAAGCTGGCGGTCAACATGATCACCGTGCAGTACGCGAAGGCGCTGCCGCACTTCCGGATCAACTCCGTGGAGCCCGGCTTCACCAAGACCGACCTGAACGGCAACACCGGCTTCCAGACGGTCGAGGAGGGCGCGGAGGTCATCGTCCGCATGGCGACGGTCGCCCCCGACGGCCCGACCGGCGGCTACTTCGACCGCAACGGCGCCCTGCCCTGGTGACGCATCGTCAATGTGCATGCCCCGGCGGCCGCTTGGGGAACCGAGCGGCGCCGCCGGGGCGCGCGGGGGAGCCCGAAGGGCGCGAACGAGTGGCCCTTCTGAGTCAACTCCCCATCGAACATGGCCCGATCGAGTCGAATACCGTCCGAACGTGTCCGGCGCGTCACGTTGAGGCGTAGGCTCCGGCATATGCGCATCGCCGTTTCCTCGGACATGGACGAGCCAGTGGCGCGGCAGCTCGTCGACGAACTGCGCGGCCGCGGCCACACCGTCCTCCCGCACGGCGCACTGCGCGCCGGCGACCGCCAGGACTGGGCCTGGAGCGCCGGGAACGCCGCCCGGGACGTCGCCGAGGGCCGCGCCGACCACGCCGTGGTCTGCTGCTGGACCGGTACGGGAGCCTCCATCGCCGCCAACAAGGTGCCGGGCGTCCGCGCCGCCCTGTGCGTCGACGCGTACTCCGCCGACGGCGCCCGCACCTGGAACGACGCCAACGCCCTCGCGCTCAGCCTGCGGCTGACCAGCGGACCGCTGCTGCGGGAGATCCTCGACGCCTGGTTCGCCGGCCGGCCCAGCGCCGAGGACGACGACCGCGCCAATGTCGCGCACCTGGAGGAGATCCGATGAGCGGCGAGCTGGTGTGGGTCGTCATACGCCAGGACGACAACGGCAACCGCTACCGCGTCGGCCGCTACGCCACCAAGCAGGAGGCCGAGCGCGTCGCGGACACCCTCGACGCCCGCGGGCACAAGCAGCTCTACCTGATCGAGCGCATCGACCGCCGCGCGTCGTAAGGTTCCGCGCATGACGACGCGTGACGTGACCGTGGTGGTCGGTGCCGCCCTGCTCGACGACGGCAGGCTGCTGGCCGCCCGGCGCACCGCCCCGCCGGAACTGGCGGGCCGCTGGGAGCTGCCCGGCGGCAAGACCGAGGCCGGCGAGACCGTGCGGGACGCGCTGGTGCGGGAGCTGCGCGAGGAACTCGGCATCGAGGCGGAGCCCCTGGAACGCGTCCCGGGCGAGTGGCCGCTGAAACCGGGGTATGTCCTGCACGTCTGGACGGCGCGCATCCTCGCGGGGGAGCCCCGGCCGCTCCAGGACCACGACGAACTGCGCTGGCTCGCCGCCGACCGCGTCGACGAGGTCGACTGGCTGGACCAGGACCGGCCGGCCGTGGCCTGGGTGGCGGCGCACGCGTCCGCACGCCGATGAGCAGCCCTCCAGCCGCCGCACCCCCCGCCGCCGACCCGCGATACGCGGACCGGAATACCGGGTATGGGCTGATTGATCCGTCCAGGACGCTCCGACGGGCACCCGCCGGACACCCCCCAATGGTCTGGGGCCTCCATCCATGACAGGGAGCGACGACTCCACCCAGGACGCGGAGGGCGCACGGGAGCCCGCGCCGCCCGCGGCCGCGACCGCGCGCGCGCTCGGACCCGCCAGGGCGCTGCCGCCGCCGCAGCCGCCGCCACCCGTGCGCACCATGGCGGGCGGCCTCCTGGACAGCCTGCGGCTGGCCGTGGTCATGCTCGACACCTCCGGGCGGGTCCTGCTGTGGAGCCCACTCGCGGAGGAGATGCTCGGCTGGGCGGGCGAGCACATCGTGGGCCGCCGGGTGGGCACCCTGCTGGCGGCCGGCGCCCGGCCGTCCGCCCGCGGCGCCCCCCGGTCCGGCGCGGCGCCCGCCCCGGGCCCGGCGGAGGGCATCCTGGAGGAGCTGCTGCGCTCCGGGAGCTGGGACGGCGTCCTGTGGCTGCGCCACCGCGACGGGCACAGTGTCCAGGTGGAGGCCAGGGCCTCGATGCTCGTCGACGGGGACGGCCGCCAGTTCGTGCTGGCGTCGGTCGCCGAGACCAGCCGGATCCGCACCCTGGAGCACGATCTCGCGGCCCTGGACCCGCTTTTCGACTCCTCCCCGCTGGGCGTCGCCATCTTCGACACCGACCTGCGCTACATCCGCGTCAACGACGCCCTGACCCGGATGAACGGCGTCCCCCGCGAGCGGACGCTGGGCCGCCGGGTCGAGGAGGTCGTCCACAAGGCCGCCGCGGACGAACTGGCCGCGCTGCAACGGCACGTACTGGCCACCGGGCGGGCCGTCATCGACGTTGTCATCCCCGGACGGGACGGCGGATGGCGGTCGGTGTCCTACCACCGTCTGGAGGACGGGGCGGGCCGGGTGCTGGGCATCAGCTGCACCGTCATGGACGTCACCGAACGGCAGCACTCCGCGGCGAAGATCGAACGCGCCCGGCGCCGCCTGGCCCTGCTCAACGACGTCGGCTCGCGCCTGGCGGACCTCCTGGACGTACGGCGGATCGCCGAGCAGCTGGCGCAGACCGTGGTGCCCCGCTTCAGCGACTACAGCGGGGTCATCCTGCACACCGCGGTCCCCGACGGCGGCGAGCTGCCCGGCGCCCCGTACGGCGAGACCACGAGGATGCGCCAGCTCGGCATCGGGGCGATCAAGGAGGGGCCGCTCGTCGAGCGGATGCTCGGCATCGGCAAGACGATCCAGGTCGACCGCGCGTCGATCTTCGGCGCCGTGCTGCACACCGGCAGGCCCGCCCTGGTGCAGAGCCCGCGGGAACTGCGCGACACGATCACCACCTACCCGGGCGACCCCAAGGTGCAGGCCGCGGTCGACCTCGGCATCCACTCGCTGATCGTGGCCCCGCTGCTGGCCCGCGGCATCGTGCTGGGCCTGCTGGTGGTCAGCCGGGCCGGCGGGCGCGAACCCTTCGACGCCGAGGACCTCGCGCTGGCGACGGAGCTCGCCGACCGCTCCGCCGCCGCCCTGGACAACGCCCGCCTCTACATCCGCGAGCGCGAGGGCGCGCTGATGCTCCAGCGCAGCCTGCTGCCGCAGAGCGTCCCGGAACCGCCGGGCGTCGAACTAGCCTTCCGCTACGTGCCGGGCAGTTCGGGAGCCGCCGCCGGCGGCGACTGGTTCGACGTCATCCCGCTGGCCGGCGGCCGGGTGGCGCTGGTCGTCGGCGACGTCATCGGGCACGGGCTGCGGGCCGCGGCGACCATGGGGCGACTGCGCACCGCCGTGCGCACCCTGGCGGCGATGGAGATGGCGCCGGAGGAACTGCTGCGGCGCGTCGACGACCTCGGCGACGACCTGGCCGGGGACACCGCGCAGGGCTGGACGGCGACCTGCGTCTACGCCGTCTACGACCCCTCCACGCGGCGGCTGACCGTCGCGCGCGCCGGGCATCCGCCGCCCGTCCTGGTCGTCCCGGGAACGGGCCCGACGGAGGGCACGGCGACCGGGGATCCGGCCCAGCCCTGTGACGACGTGCGGCTGATGGACATCCCCGCCGGGGTGCCGCTCGGCGTCGGCGGGGTGGAGTTCGAGTCGGTGGAACTCGACGTCCCCGACGGGGCCGTGCTGGTGCTCTACACCGACGGCCTGATCGAGGCGCGCGACGAGGACATCGACGTCGGCCTGGAGCGGCTGCGCGCGGTGCTCGCCGCCCGGCCCCCGGACTCCCTGGAGGCCGCCTGCGACGACCTGCTGGCCACCCTCGCGCACGGCCGCGAACCCGACGACGTGGCCCTGCTGGTGGCCCGCCTGGGCGGCCTGCCCGAGGGCAGCACGGCCTCGTGGACCTTCGCCGCGGAGCCCAGCGCGGTGCGCCACGCCCGGGCGCTCGTACGGGACACCCTGGCGCGGTGGGAGCTGCCGGAACTGACCGATGTGACCGCGCTGCTCGTCAGCGAACTGGTCACCAACGCCCTGCGTCACGCGCACGGGCCGATCGGCGTCCGCGTCGTGCGCGGCAGCTCGCTGCTGGTCGAGGTCTCCGACCCGCTGCCCGATCCGCCGCGTGAACGCTCCGCCGGCGCCGAGGACGAGGGCGGCCGGGGCCTGCAGCTGGTGGCCCGCGCCTCCCGGCGCTGGGGGACGCGCCACGGGCCTGCAGGGAAGACCGTCTGGTTCGAACTCGCCCTGCCCGTACCGGCATGAGCCCCCCGGTGCACGGTTCGACGTGCTGGAGCAGGGTAGTTGAAGTGGGGCACCGACGGGATCGGTACGCCTTGAGATGATGCTGTGATCGACAAGACCATGTGCGGAACGGGGGTAATGCTGAATACTCGGCACCAGCCGGTCCGTATGTGTGAGCTGGAGGGGTCGGGCGTGAGCGATGAGCCATCGGGGGCCGTTGGGCCCCGGAACCCTGAGGCCCTGCCGCAGAGCGCCTGGCAGTCGAGCCCTCCCGGGTCGATCTACGACTACATCCGGGTCGCCTCGTTCTCCCTCGGCCCCGACGGGCGGATCGAGCAGTGGAGCGAGCGCGCCGAGGAGTTCTTCGGGGTGTCCGCGGCCGAGGCCCTCGGCAAGGACCCGATCCGCGCCTTCGTGCCCGAGGACCGGCGGGAGCGCGCGCACGAGCGCGTCGCGGAGATCCTCGACGGCCGCGAGTGGACCGGCGTCGTCCCCTACCGCGACAAGGCCGGCCAGGAGGGCCTCGCCGAGGTCTACGTCATGCCCTCGCGCGGCGAGACCAACGCCCGCGGGGCGCTGTGCATCGCCGTCGACATGCGGGTGCTGCGCCAGATCGAGACCGACCTCGCCTCCTCCCAGGCGGTGTTCGGCCAGTCGCCGATGGGCTTCATCCTCTTCGACACCAACCTGCGGCTGCTGCGCGTCAACGAGCGCTTCGCCACCGTCTTCGGCCGCACCCCCGGCGGCCACCACGGCCGCAGCCCGCACGACTTCCTCTCCCGGGTCGAGGCGGACCGGCTGACCGCCGCGCTCAAGCAGGTCCTGGACAGCGGCAACCCGGTGCTCGACATGACGATCGTCGGCACGGTCCCCGCGGCGGGCGGGACCACCAGCCGCCGGCGCTGGGCGATCTCGCTCTACCGGCTGCACAGCGGCAGCGGGCGGCCCATCGGCGTCGCCGGCCTCGCCCAGGACGTGACCGGGCGCCAGCGCGCCGAGCGGGAGGCCGCCCACACCCGCCGCAACCTCGCCCTGCTCAACGAGGCCGGCCGGCGCATCGGCAGCTCCCTGGACCTGGAGACCACCGCGCGCGAACTGCTCGACGTCGCCGTGCCGCACTTCTGCGACCTGGCCTCGGTCGACCTGTACCAGGCGCTCCTGGTGGGCGAGGAGGGCCCGGTCGGCACCGCCGACGGCAGCGGCGAGGTCCGCCGGGTGGCGTTCGCCAGCGCCGTCTCCGACGCCCCGGTGACCCGGCTGGGCGGCGACACCGGCAGCAGCCCGGTCTCGGTCGGCGCCGTGCACCGCTATCCGTTCAACTCGCCCTGGGCGGGCGCCCTGCGCACCGCGCAGACCCAGGTCATAGCCGGCGACGGCGGCGACACCGAGGTGGAACTCGGCGAACTGGGCGGCGGCCTCGTCCAGTCCATCCTGGCGGTGCCCGTGGTCGCCCGCGACACCGTGCTCGGCCTGGTGCAGTTCGCCCGCGCCAAGGGCAGCGAGCCGTTCTCCGAACGCGACCGCATGATCGCCGAGGAACTGGCCGCCCGCGCCGCGATCTTCATCGACAACGCGCGGCTCTACCGCCGCGAGCACGAACGCGCCCTCATCCTCCAGCGCAGCCTGCTGCCCCCCGGCAACCCCGAGGCCGCGGGACTGGACATCGCCTGCCGCTACCTGCCGGGCAACATGGAAACCGAGGTCGGCGGCGACTGGTTCGACGTCATCGAACTGCCCGGCCACCGCACCGCGCTCGTCGTCGGCGACGTCATGGGCCGCGGCCTGCGCGCCGCCGTCGCCATGGGCGAACTGCGCACCGCGGTGCGCACCCTGGCCCTGCTCGACATCGAGCCCGCCGACGTGCTGACCGCCCTGGACGAGGTCGCCCGCGGCCTCGGCGGCAGCGGCGAGGGCCGCACCAGCCGGCGCGGCAAGGAGGCGGACTCCTCCGACCTGTCCGAGGTCTACCTCGCCACCTGCGTCTACGCCGTCTACGACGCGATCACCCGCCGGGTCGTCATCGCCAACGCCGGCCATCTGCCGCCCGTCCTCGTGGAGCCCGGCGAGCCGGCGATGATGCTGGAGGTGCCCACCGGCATGCCGCTCGGCGTCGGCGGCGAGCCCTTCGAGGAGGTCGAGATCGACCTCCCGGACGGCGCCCTGCTGGCCCTCTACACCGACGGCCTGGTCGAGTCCCGCAGTCACCCCCTGGACGAGGGCCTGCGCGCGTTCCGGCTGGCCCTGGACGACCCCCAGCGCCCGCTGGAGGACGTCTGCGACCACATACTGGCCCGGCTCGACACCGCGCACGGCGAGGACGACATCGCCCTGCTGATGGCCCGCGTGCACGGCCTGCCCGCCGACTCCGTCGGCGACTGGACGCTGGAGCCGACCCCCCGCTCGGTCGCCAGAGCCCGCGAACTGGCCCGCGACTGCCTGCTGTCCTGGGACCTGGAAGCCCTGGTGGACACCACCGAGCTGCTCGTCAGCGAACTGGTCACCAACGCCCTGCGGCACGGCCACGGCGACATCCGGCTGCGCCTGCTGCGCGACCGCACCCTGGTCTGCGAGGTCTGGGACGACGCCCTCCTGCAGCCCCGCCGCCGGCGGGCCCGCGCCACCGACGAGGGCGGCCGCGGCCTGCAACTGGTCTCGCTGCTCAGTACGCGCTGGGGCTCACGCCGCACGCACCGCGGCAAGACGGTCTGGTTCGAACTGGCGCTGCCCGCGGACGGCGGCGGCACCTCGGGGGAGGACATGATCGAGGCGCTGCTCAGCCTGTTCTGAGCAGCGCCCCGGTGCGAGCGTGCGGGCCGGCCCCGCGGGGCCGGCCCGGGCCGGTCAGCTGCCGCTGCGGCGGCGGATCTTGTCACCGAGCCAGACCAGCGGGTCGTACTTGCGGTCCACCGCGCGCTCCTTGAGGGGGATGAGCGCGTTGTCGGTGATCTTGATGTGCTCGGGACACACCTCGGTGCAGCACTTGGTGATGTTGCAGTAGCCGAGCCCGTGGTCCTCCTGCGCGGAGCGCTTGCGGTCCAGGCCCGACTCCTCGGCCGCGTCCAGCGGGTGCATGTCCAGCTCCGCCACCCGCATCAGGAAACGCGGGCCCGCGAAGGCCTTCTTGTTCTCCTCGTGGTCACGGACGACGTGGCAGGTGTCCTGGCACAGGAAGCACTCGATGCACTTGCGGAACTCCTGCGAGCGCTCCACGTCCTCCTGGAACATCCGGTACTCACCCGGCGCGACACCCTTGGGCGGGACGAAGGAGGGGACCTCCAGCGCCTTCTGGTAGTTGAAGGACACGTCCGTCACCAGGTCCCGCACCACCGGGAAGGTGCGCATCGGGGTCACCGTGACGGTCTCCTCGCGGCTGAAGACCGACATGCGCGTCATGCACATCAGCCGCGGCCGCCCGTTGACCTCCGCGCTGCACGAACCGCACTTGCCCGCCTTGCAGTTCCACCGCACCGCCAGGTCGCCGGCCTGGGTGGCCTGCAGGCGGTGGATGATGTCGAGGACGACCTCGCCGTCGTGCACCTCGACCTCGTAGTCCTTGAGCTCACCGCCGTCGGCGTCGCCGCGCCACACCCTGAAGTGCCCCGAGTACGTGCTCACCGGTCCAGCTCCTCGTCCGTCAGGTACTTCAGCAGCTCGTCCTTCTCGAACAGCGCGAGCAGGTCGTCACGGATCGGGACCGACTCCCGCCGATCCACCGAGACGTCGCCGAAGGCGTTCGCCGGATCGGCCAGCCGGCACACCAGATTGACCTTGCGCCAGCGCCGGTCCATCTCCGGGTAGTCGTCCCGGGTGTGCCCGCCGCGCGACTCCGTGCGCTGCAGGGCCGCCCGCGCCACGCACTCGCTGACCAGCAGCATGTTGCGCAGGTCGATCGCCAGGTGCCACCCGGGGTTGAACTGCCGGTGCCCCTCGACACCGGCCCGCCGCGCCCGCACCCGCAGGGCCGCCAGCCGGGTCAGCGCCTCCTCCATCTCGTTCTGCTTGCGGATGATGCCGACCAGGTCGTTCATCGTCTGCTGCAGTTCCTGGTGGAGGCCGTACGGGTTCTCGGCGACCTCGTCGGCGACCGTCTCGGCCTCCGCGCTGAACGGGCGCAGCGCCTCCGCCGCGGCCGCGTCGACCTGCCACTCGGCCACCGACGGACGCTCCGCGCCCAGCCCGGACGCGTACTCGCTCGCGTGCAGGCCCGCCCGCCGGCCGAAGACCAGCAGGTCCGACAGGGAGTTGCCGCCGAGCCGGTTGGAGCCGTGCATGCCGCCCGCGACCTCACCGGCCGCGAACAGCCCCGGCACCCCGGTCGCCGCCGTCGTGTCCGGCTCGACGTCCACGCCGCCCATCACGTAGTGGCAGGTCGGGCCGACCTCCATCGCCTCGGCGGTGATGTCGACATCCGCCAGCTCCTTGAACTGGTGGTGCATGGAAGGCAGTTTGCGCCGGATGACCTCGGCGGGCAGCCGGGTGGAGACGTCCAGGAAGACACCGCCGTGCGGGGTGCCGCGGCCGGCCTTGACCTCGGAGTTGATCGCGCGCGCCACCTCGTCGCGGGGCAGCAGCTCGGGCGGGCGCCGGTTGTTGTCCGGGTCCTCGTACCAGCGGTCGCCCTCCTCCTCGCTCTGCGCGTACTTCTCCTTGAACACGTCCGGGATGTAGTCGAACATGAACCGCTTGCCGTCGGAGTTGCGCAGCACCCCGCCGTCGCCGCGCACCGACTCGGTGACGAGGATCCCCTTCACCGACGGCGGCCAGACCATGCCGGTCGGGTGGAACTGCACGAACTCCATGTTGATCAGCGGGGCCCCGGCCAGCAGCGCCAGCGCGTGCCCGTCGCCGGTGTACTCCCAGGAGTTCGACGTCACCTTGAAGGACTTGCCGATGCCGCCGGTGGCCAGCACCACGGCCGGCGACTCGACCACGAAGAAGCGCCCGGACTCCCGCACGTAGCCGAAGATCCCCGACACGCGGTCGCCGTCCTTGAGCACCCGGGTGACGGTGCACTCCTGGAACACCTTCAGCCGGGCCTCGTGGTCGCCGTACTCGGCCAGGTCCTCCTGCTGCAGCGAGACGATCTTCTGCTGGAGGGTGCGGATCAGCTCCAGGCCGGTCCGGTCGCCGACGTGCGCCAGCCGCGGGTACTCGTGGCCGCCGAAGTTGCGCTGGGAGATCTTCCCGTCCTTGGTGCGGTCGAAGAGCGCGCCCCAGGTCTCCAGCTCCCACACCCGGTCCGGCGCCTCGCGGGCGTGCAGCTCCGCCATCCGCCACTGGTTGAGGAACTTGCCCCCGCGCATGGTGTCGCGGAAGTGCACCTGCCAGTTGTCGTGCGGATTGACGTTGGCCATGCTCGCCGCGATGCCGCCCTCGGCCATGACGGTGTGCGCCTTGCCGAAGAGCGACTTGCAGATCACGGCGGTGCGCATGCCCTGCTCGCGCGCCTCGATGGCGGCCCGCAGTCCCGCCCCGCCCGCACCGACCACGACGACGTCGTAGGTGTGCCGTTCGACTTGTGCCATCAGAAGAACCTCGGATCGTCGAACGCGCCACTGGCGACCAGGTAGACATAGAAGTCGGACACCGCCACGCTGACCAGCGAGGCCCAGGCGAGTCCCATGTGGTGCCGGTTCAGCCGCCCCACCCACGTCCATGCGCGATAGCGCACCGGATGCCGCGAGAAGTGCTTCAGCCGCCCGCCGACGATGTGCCGGCAGGAGTGGCAGGAGAAGGTGTACGCCCAGATCAGGGCGATGTTGACCAGCAGCACCAGGGTGCCGAGCCCCATGTGCCCCCACGTGCCCCGCCCGTCCCGGAAGGCCAGGACGACGTCGTAGCTGAGGATCGCGGCCACCGGGATCGCGAAGTAGAAGAAGTACCGGTGGATGTTCTGCAGGATCAGCGGGAAGCGGGTCTCGCCGGTGTAGCCCGTGTGCGGCTCGGCCACCGCGCAGGCGGGCGGCGAGGCCCAGAAGCCCCGGTAGTACGCCTTGCGGTAGTAGTAGCAGGTCAGCCGGAAGCCCAGGGGGAAGATCAGTACCAGGAGCGCCGGGGACAGCCCCCACCAGTCGCCGAAGAGCGGCCATCGGGCGCCGAGCGGCATGTCCACGCAGTTCGATCCCAGGCAGGGGGAGTAGAACGGCGAGACGTACGGCTCCGCGTAGTAGTGCGCGTTGGCGAAGGCGCGCCACGTCGAGTAGACGACGAAGGCGGTCAGGCCCAGCGCGGTCAGCAGCGGTTGCAGCCACCACCGGTCGGTGCGCAGGTGGCGGGCGGGAATGGCCGCGCGCCCGGCGGAAAGGACGCCGTGGCGCGCGGGTGGTGCGGGTGGAGGCGGTTCGGTTCCGGGTGCGGTTCCGGTATCTGTGGCCAAAGGTGGCTCCCTAGGGCGCTCGGCGGTCCGGCGCCCCCAGCCCTTCGTCCTCCGCGCCGGACCAGAATGAGGGGTCGTACGGCGTGTCGGGGATGGTCACCATCTCCGGGCGCGGCTTCTGGCCCGCGTGTGTGGCGCTGACACTGTCGCGCAGCAGCGCGAGGTCGTCGCTCAGGTGCTTGGTGTCGGCGCGCACGCGCCGCATGTCAAGGCTGTCGCCGACCTGCTGTTCCAGCCGGGAGACGGCTCTGCCGAGCTCGTCCAGCCGACGCTGTACCGATGTCAGATCGTCCTGCAGGGACATGGCTGTCCTCACCTCCGCCACGGTGCGGGCGCACGACGCCGGCGCCTGCCGAGTGTTGCGCGTCACAGTCGCGCTTGGGAAGAGATCTGCCGTGATTCTCCCACTCATGGGGGGCGTATGCCCGGCGCCGCGCGCCCCGTTGGGCCGGGTGGGTGGGAGCCGGGAGGCGCGCGCCGTGTCGAACACGAGGGGGCGCGATGATCGCTTTCAGTGAGGTGCGATAAGCGGCAAATAACGCCAGATGGTCATGGCCCCGGTTCGCGGAGGTACGCAACGATGGCCCGCAGCGCCCCCCTGTCCCCACCCGCGCTCGCCACCGCGCTGGCCCTCGCGGTGGCGACGCTCGCCGGCTGCTCCGCGGGCCGCGAGGACCCGCTCGCCGGGACCGACCTCGCCTCCGCGCCGCGCGACGCCGTGCGCAACGGCGGCACGCTGCACTGGGCCGTCGACACCGCGCCGGCCACCCTCAACGCCTTCCAGGTCCCGGCCGGCGACACCACCGACATGGTGGCCGCGGCGGTGCTCCCCGCGACGTTCCGGCTGGACGGCAGCGGACGGCCCCAGCGGGACACCGACCTGCTGCAGTCCGCGGAGGTCGTGGAGCGCGCGCCGCGCCAGGTCGTGTCGTACAAGCTCAACCCGAAGGCGGTGTGGAGCGACGGCCGGGCCGTGTCCACCGCCGACTTCGCCGCCCAGTGGAAGGCGCTGCGCGGCAAGGACGAGGCCTACTGGGCCGCCCGCAACGCCGGCTACGACCGCATCGCCTCGGTGGCCCAGGGCAAGGAGCCGGGCGAGGTCCGGGTCACCTTCGCCCGTCGCTTCGCCGACTGGCAGTCCCTGTTCACCCCGCTCTACCCCAAGTCCGTCACCGGCACGGCCGCGGCGTTCAACGACTCCGCCCGGCGCTCGCTGCCGGTGTCCGGCGGTCCGTTCCAGGTGCGGAAGGTCACCGGCAAGGACGTCACCCTGGTCCGCAACCCCCGCTGGTGGGGAGACCGGGCGAGACTCGACAAGCTGGTGCTCACCGCGGTGCCGGCGCACCTGCGGGCCGCGGGCCTGGCCGACGGCAGCCTGGACCTGGCGAACGTCGACCGCACCCCGAAGATCAAGAACGTCTCCGTCTACCGGACGCGCTCGGCCTCCTACACCCAGCTCGCCCTGAACGGCGCCGACGGCCCGCTGGCCGACGAGCGGGTCCGGCGCGCGGTGGCCCGCGCGATCGACCGCCAGGCGATCGCACGGGCGGTGCTCAAGCCGGTCGGCCTGCCCGACGAACCGCTCGGCAACCACCTGCTGCTCGCGTCCCAGGCCGGGTACGCCGACCACAGCGCGGCCCTCGGCGAGTCCGACCCCAAGGCCGCCCAGGCGCTGCTCGCCGACGCGGGCTGGCGCCGCACCGCCCTGGCCCCGGCCCGCCCCGCCGAGCGCAACCTGGCGGCACCCGCGCACAAGGTGCGGGTCACGGTCGTCGAGCCCTCCACCACCGTGCTGCGCAAGGACGGCAAGGCGCTCACGCTGCGGTTCGTGGTGCCGGAGTCCAACAAGGCCCTGGACGCGGTCGGCGGCCGGGTCGCCGCGATGCTCTCCGGGATCGGCGTCCGCACCGAGATCCAGAAGGTCTCCGACGAGAGCTTCCTGCGCGACCACCTCGCCGCCGGCGACTTCGACCTGGCCCTCTACTCCTGGCCCGGCACGGCCTTCCCGGCCACCGACACCCGGCCCATCTACGCCAAGCCGGAGGCGGGCCCGGACGGCAGCCTGGTCGTCGCGCAGAACTTCCCCCGGGTCGGCACCGACCAGATCGACCAGCTCCTCGACCAGGCCGCCGGCGAACTCGACCCGTCCCGGGCCCGCGACCTCGCCGCCCGCGCCGACGCCCGCATCTGGGCCGTCGCCGGCTCCCTCCCCCTCTTCCAGCGCCCCGAACTGGTCGCCCTGCGCTCCTCCGTCCGCAACGCGGGCGCCTTCGGCTTCGCGACCCCGCGCTTCCAGGACATCGGCTTCAAGAAATGACCTTCCCGTTCGGGTGACCACTCCGGATCACTCCCTCGTCGAGTCCCCCCGAGTCATAGCGTTCGTGCTATGGCTTGGGGGCCGTGGAACTCGAACCGGAGGTCGCGCAGTGGCTCGCGGCTCTCGACGACAGGCGCTGGGCTCAGGCTCTGATGCACCTGGATCTTCTGGAGGTCACACCGCCGACCACGAGGAGGAGCTGTGAGCGCTGAGTCGGGGCGTACGACGCTCGCCGGGGCGCGGCAGGCACGGGCCGTCACGCCGGAAATGGAAGAGGAGCACACGGCTGCGCGCCTGCGCTTCGAACTGGGTACTGCCGTGCGGGAGCGGCGCCTGGAGCTGGGTATCTCGCAGTCCGAACTCGGCCGCCGGTCGAATCTCACACAGTCGGCCGTGGCCCGGTTCGAAGCGGGCGGCACCGTGCCGACTCTGCCGGTGCTCGATCGCCTGGCGCGGGCGCTCGGCCTCGATCTGCGCGTCGAACTCGTCCCGCACACCGCGACTGCCTGAAAGGCACCTGGGGATGGCCCGGGGGCGGACGATCATGCCCGGGCGGTCGTTACCGTTCGGGCCCCGTACCATGGGGTGAGGCCGTGGCTTGACTCGCCCGGCGGGCTGGTGTGCCGACGAGGGCACGCCGCCCCACCTACCTACCCGGGAGAAGCGCCCCAGTATGCCCACGCGCAACGACATTCGTAATGTCGCCATCGTCGCCCACGTCGACCACGGCAAGACGACGCTGGTGGACGCCATGCTCAAGCAGGCCGGAGCCTTCGCCGCGCACCAGCATCTGGACGACCGGATGATGGACTCCAACGACCTGGAGCGCGAGAAGGGCATCACCATCCTCGCGAAGAACACGGCCGTTAAGTACCACCCCAAGGGTGGTGGCGACCCCATCACGATCAACATCATCGACACCCCCGGCCACGCCGACTTCGGTGGCGAGGTCGAGCGCGGCCTGTCGATGGTCGACGCGGTCGTGCTGCTGGTGGACGCCTCCGAGGGCCCGCTGCCGCAGACCCGCTTCGTACTCCGCAAGGCGCTGGCCGCCAAGCTGCCGGTCATCCTCTGCATCAACAAGACCGACCGCCCGGACTCCCGGATCGACGAGGTCGTCAACGAGACGTACGACCTGTTCCTGGACCTGGACGCGGACGAGGACCAGATCGAGTTCCCGATCGTCTACGCGTGCGCGCGTGACGGTGTGGCGTCGCTCACCAAGCCGGAGAACGGCACCGTCCCCGCCGACAGCGACAGCCTGGAGCCGTTCTTCTCCACGCTGCTGGAGCACGTGCCGGCCCCGTCCTACGACGAGGCCGCGCCGCTGCAGGCGCACGTCACCAACCTCGACGCCGACAACTTCCTGGGCCGTATCGCGCTGCTCCGCGTCGAGCAGGGCGAGCTCACGAAGGGCCAGACGGTCGCGTGGATCAAGCGCGACGGCTCGATCCAGAACGTCCGCATCACCGAGCTGCTGATGACCGAGGCGCTCACCCGCAAGCCCGCCGAGAAGGCCGGCCCCGGTGACATCTGCGCCGTCGCGGGCATCCCGGACATCACCATCGGCGAGACCCTGGCCGACCCGGAGAACCCGGTCGCGCTGCCGCTGATCACGGTGGACGAGCCCGCGATCTCCATGACCATCGGCACCAACACCTCCCCGCTGGTCGGTCGCGGCCCCGGCGGCAAGGGCGCCGTCAAGTCCGCGGTCAAGGACCGCAAGGTCACCGCCCGGCAGGTCAAGGACCGTCTCGACCGCGAGCTGATCGGCAACGTCTCCCTCCGGGTGCTGGACACCGAGCGTCCGGACGCCTGGGAGGTCCAGGGCCGCGGCGAGCTCGCGCTCGCCATCCTGGTCGAGCAGATGCGCCGTGAGGGCTTCGAGCTGACCATCGGCAAGCCGCAGGTGGTCACCCGCGAGGTCGAGGGCAAGGTCCACGAGCCGGTCGAGCGCATCACCATCGACGTGCCCGAGGAGCACATGGGGGCCGTGACGCAGCTCATGGGCACCCGCAAGGGCCGGATGGACAACATGTCGAACCACGGCTCCGGCTGGGTCCGCATGGAGTTCGTCGTCCCCTCCCGCGGTCTGATCGGCTTCCGTACCGAGTTCCTGACCGGAACGCGCGGCACGGGCATCGCCCACTCGATCCACGAGGGCCACGAGCCGTGGTTCGGCCAGCTGGTCACCCGCAACAACGGTTCGCTGGTCGCCGACCGCGCCGGTGCCGTCACCGCCTTCGCGATGACGAACCTCCAGGAGCGCGGCGTGCTCTTCACCGACCCCGGCACCGAGGTGTACGAGGGCATGATCGTCGGCGAGAACTCCCGCGCCGACGACATGGACGTGAACATCACCAAGGAGAAGAAGCTCACGAACATGCGCTCCTCCTCCGCCGACTCCTTCGAGGCGATCGTGCCGCCGCGCAAGCTCTCCCTGGAGCAGTCGCTGGAGTTCTGCCGCGACGACGAGTGCGTCGAGGTGACCCCGGAGACGGTCCGCATCCGCAAGGTCGTGCTGGACCAGAAGGAGCGCGGTCGTACCGCCTCCCGCGCCAAGCGCTGACATGCACCAGGGGCACCGGTCCTGCTCCCGTTCCCACGGGCGGCCAGGGCCGGTGCCTTTGCGTGACGGCACCGTGACGGGGCGGTCCGCGCATGTGAGGCGGGCCACGGCCGGTGCCCTCACGGGCAGTTGCTGTGACCGATGTCACCGCCCGCAACCGCCCCTCGCGGCGGGCCCCGTGGACCGGGGCGATGTGTCGCGGTTACGCCAGTGGCGCGGCCACGACAGCGCGTTCCCTGGCGGTCCGTCAGCGCCGTAGATTCGCGTGGATCCACGCGCTTTGAGGCAAGTGTTTTTCAGTTTTCGACGTCCGAATACCGGACAGTGTTCACCGATACTTGTGTTACAAGTCCGTTTCGTCGGTGTCTGTCTACAATCCAAATGTCCGAATTGCGAAACTGTTTTGGACCGGTTGTGACCAAAACGAGATCGTAAGTGTGTGGTTCGTAGGCCCAACGTGACCGATAGTTGGAGCCGTTGAGCTCGGGTCAATGGGTCCAAGCGCTTATGGGGAGCGCCGACTCACGAGCACAGGTAGCCGGTAGTCCACTGTCAGGGGTGTCAGTGGGGTCCGGCGCCTTTCACGTACGGACAGTGACTCCTGAGGAGGCAAACCCATGCGCGGTGCCAAGAGCGCCACCTGGGTCGCAGGTGCGATCATCGTTGCTATGGCTGCTACCGCTTGCGGTGGTGGCGGCGGCGACAAGGGAAGCGACGACGCTGCCGGCGGCGGCTTCAACCCCAACGGCAAGTTCTCCGTCGAGGTCGGCGAGCCGCAGAACGGTCTGGTGCCCTCCAACACGCAGGAGAGCAACGGCGGCATCGTCGTCGACTCGCTGTTCTCGCAGCTGGTGGACTACGACCCCCAGGGCAAGATCGTGATGTCGAACGCCAAGTCGGTGGAGACGAAGGACAACAAGACCTTCACGGTCACCCTGAAGGACGGCTGGACCTTCCACGACGGCACCCCGGTGACCGCGGAGTCCTACGTCAAGGCGTGGAACTGGGGCGCCAACAGCAAGAACAACCAGCTCAACTCGTCGTGGTACGCCGACATCCAGGGCTACGAGGACGTTCACCCGGAGAAGGGTGACCCCAAGTCCCAGGAGATGTCCGGCCTGAAGGTCGTCGACGACAAGACCTTCACCATCACGCTCAACACGCCGATCCCGTACTTCGTGTACAAGCTCGGCTACACCGCGTTCTCGCCGCTGCCCGAGTCCTTCTTCAAGGACCCGACCGCCGCGGGCGAGAAGCCGGTCGGCAACGGCCCGTACCAGTTCGTCAGCTGGGACCACAAGAAGAGCATCGTGGTCAAGCGCTTCGACGCCTACAAGGGTGACAACAAGGCGAAGAACGGTGGTGTGACGTTCAAGAACTACACCACCCTCGAGGCCGCCTACGAGGACCTGAAGTCGGGCAACGTCGACGTCCTGCGCCAGGTCGCCCCCAAGGACCTCCCGGTCTACCGTGACGACCTCGGTGACCGCGCCGTGGACCAGCCGTACTCGGCGATCCAGTCCATCGTCCCGGCCTTCTACACGAAGGACTGGAAGACGATCAACCCCAAGGTCCTCCAGGGCCTGTCGATGGCGATCGACCGCGACACCATCACCAAGACCGTGCTCCAGGGCACCCGTGAGCCCGCCACCGGCTTCGTCGCCAAGGGCGTGCTGGGCTACCAGGACAACGTCGGCGGCGACGTGTTCAAGTACGACCCGGCGAAGGCCAAGGAGCTCATCAAGGAGGGTGGCGGCGTTCCGGGCAACGCCATGTCCATCCAGTACAACGCGGACGGCGGTCACAAGGAGTGGGTGGAGGCTGTCTGCAACAGCATCACCAACGCCGTGGGTGTGAAGTGCGTCGGCGACTCCAAGGCCGACTTCGACTCGGACCTCGAGGCCCGTACGGCCCACGAGGTCAAGTCCTGGTACCGCAGTGGCTGGGTGCTCGACTACCCGGTGAACGCGAACTTCATCCGTGACCTGTACGGCACCACGTCGGGTGGCAACCAGTCGGGCTTCTCCAACAAGGAGCTCGACAAGATGATCAACGCCGCGGACACCGCGCCCACGCTCGACGACTCCGTCAAGCAGTACCAGGCGGTCGAGAAGAAGATGGTCGACCTCATGCCGGCCATCCCGCTCTGGTACTACAAGGTCAACGCCGGTTACTCGGAGAACGTGACGGGCGTCAAGTACGCGCAGAACGGTGACCCGATCCTCACCGGCGTGCAGGTCAAGAAGTAACCACTCGCGTAGTGAGCACACCGATGCGGGGCTGACGAAGCCGTCGGACGCGCCGGGTGCAGGCAGTGGCTGGGGGGCCCTTCTCCCGTCTTCCGTCAAGGAGGACGGGGGAGGGGCCCGTCTCTGCTGCCGCAGCGACTGACATGGAGGCACGATGGGGCGTTATGTCGCACGACGACTGCTCCAGATGATCCCGGTGTTCATCGGGACGACTCTGCTGATCTTTTTGATGGTCTACGCCCTGCCGGGCGACCCTGTACGGGCGCTGTTCGGCGACAAGGGCGCGGACCCGACGACCGTGGCGCGGCTCCGCCACGACCTCGGGCTCGACCAGCCGATCCTGAAGCAGTACTGGGACTACATGACCGGCATTCTCCTGCACTTCGACTTCGGCAACCAGATTGCCAGCGGTCGGCCGGTGCGGGACGTGCTCGGGGATGCGTTCCCGGTGACGATCCGACTCGCGGGGCTCGCCTTCGTGATCGAACTGGTCGTCGGCATTGCGCTCGGTGTCTGGGCCGGCATGAGGGCGGGCAAGCTCGTCGACTCTGCCGTGCTGATCTTCACCCTGCTGTTGATCTCGGTCCCGGTGTTCGTCCTCGGCTTCATCTTCAAGCTGGTCTTCGCCTTCCAGCTCGGCTGGGTGACACCGAACGTCCAGGACGACACGAACTTCGGACAGCTGCTGATGCCGGCGATTGTGCTCGCCAGCCTCTCGCTCGCCTACGTGGCACGGCTGACCCGTACCTCCATAGCCGAGAACCTGCGCGCGGACTACATGCGGACCGCCATCGCCAAGGGCCTGCCCCGGCGGCGTGTGGTCGGTGTGCACCTGATGCGCAACTCGATGATCCCCGTGGTCACCTTCCTCGGCACCGACATCGGCGCCCTGATGGGTGGTGCGGTGGTCACCGAGGGCCTGTTCAACATCCACGGCATCGGCGGCACCATCTACGAGTCCATCGTGCGCCGTGAGGGGACCACGCTGGTCGGTCTGGTCACCGTCCTCGTGCTGGTCTTCCTCGTCACCAGCCTGCTCGTCGACCTGCTCTACGCGGTCCTGGACCCGAGGATCCGTTATGCCTGACGTGACCAAGACCGCCGTGGAGAACACGGATCCCATGGCCACGACCGCAGCGGACGCCGCCGGAGCCGTCGCCGTGGAGCCCAAGGCCGAGAAGGCCCGCAGCCTGTGGGGCGACGCCTGGCGTGACCTGCGGCGCAACCCGTACTTCGTGGTCTCCGCGATCCTGATCATCATCCTGCTGCTGATCGCGGCCTTCCCGGGCCTGTTCACCAGCGCCTCGCCGACCTACGGCGACCTGCGGAACCACTTCCTGGGCAAGCCCCAGTACGGCCATGTCTTCTCGCCGGAGTGGCTCGGCTACGACGGCCAGGGACGCAGCGTCTACGCCCGCATGATCTACGGCACCCGTGCCTCGATCGAGGTGGGCATCTGCGTGACGGTCGTGGTCACGCTGCTGGGCGGTGTGGTCGGCATGATCGCCGGCTACTTCGGTGGCATCGTCGATTCGATCCTCTCCCGGATCACCGACGTCTTCTTCGCCATCCCCTTCCTGCTCGGCGCGCTGGTGGTCCTGAACTCCTTCACCGACCGCACCGTCTGGGTCGTGATCGCCGCGCTGGGCTTCCTCGGCTGGACGCAGATCACCCGTGTCATGCGCGGTTCGGTGATCACCATCAAGCAGGCGGACTACGTGCACGCCGCCAAGGCGCTGGGCGCGAGCACCACTCGCATCCTGATCCGGCACATCCTGCCGAACGCCGTCGCGCCGGTGATCGTGGTCGCCACCATCGCGCTCGGCGGCTACATCTCGGCCGAGGCCACGCTGTCCTACCTGGGAGTCGGCCTGCCCTCGACGGTGGTCTCCTGGGGCCAGGACATCTCCGGCGGCGCCCAGCAGATCCGTACGGCTCAGCACATCATGCTGTACCCGTCGATCATGCTCAGCATCACGGTGCTGGCGTTCATCATGCTCGGCGATGCGGTCCGCAACGCCCTCGACCCCAAGCTGCGCTGAGGGAGGCGTACGTGACCATCATCGACAAGAACGCGGAGGTCCCCGCGCCCCGCACCGGGGACGCCGGCACCCCCCTGCTGGAAGTCCGCGACCTGCACGTGGAGTTCCACACCCGTGACGGTGTCGCCAAGGCCGTCAACGGCGTGAACTACACCGTGTCGGCCGGCGAGACGCTCGCCGTGCTCGGCGAGTCCGGCTCGGGCAAGTCCGTGACCGCCCAGGCGATCATGGGCATCCTCGACATGCCGCCCGGCAGGATCCCGCAGGGCGAGATCCTCTTCCGCGGCCAGGACATGCTCAAGATGTCCGGCGAGGAGCGCCGGAAGATCCGCGGTCGCAAGATCGCGATGATCTTCCAGGACGCGCTGTCCTCGCTCAACCCGGTGCTCACCGTCGGATACCAGCTGTCCGAGATGTTCCGGGTGCACCAGGGCATGTCCAAGAAGGACGCCAAGGCCAAGGCCATCGAGCTGATGGAGCGGGTCCGCATCCCGGCCGCCAGGGAGCGGGTCAACGACTACCCGCACCAGTTCTCCGGCGGTATGCGGCAGCGCATCATGATCGCGATGGCGCTGGCCCTGGAGCCGGACCTGATCATCGCCGACGAGCCGACCACCGCGCTCGACGTGACGGTGCAGGCCCAGGTCATGGACCTGCTCGCGGAGCTGCAGCGCGAGTTCAACATGGGCCTGATCCTGATCACCCACGACCTGGGTGTCGTGGCCGACGTCGCCGACAAGATCGCCGTGATGTACGCGGGCCGGATCGTCGAGACGGCGCCGGTCCACGAGATCTACAAGCGTCCGGCCCACCCGTACACCAAGGGCCTGCTCGCGTCGATCCCGCGCCTGGACCAGAAGGGCCAGGAGCTCTACGCGATCAAGGGCCTGCCGCCCAACCTGCTGCGCATCCCCACCGGCTGCGCGTTCAACCCGCGCTGCGAGATGGCGCAGGACATCTGCCGCACCGAGGTCCCGAAGCTCCACGCGGTGACCGAGCGGGACGGCGGCGAGCTGCCGGGCCGCGGCAGCGCGTGCCACTTCTGGAAGGAGACGATCCATGGCTGACGTCAACCAGAACGACGAGGCCGTCTCCGACGAAGTGACCGCGGTCGAGGCCGCGATCGCCAAGCCGGTCGAGCGCGGCGAGCCGATCCTGCAGGTGCGCAACCTGGTCAAGCACTTCCCGCTGACCCAGGGCATCCTGTTCAAGAAGCAGATCGGCGCCGTCAAGGCCGTCGACGGCGTCTCCTTCGACCTGTACCAGGGCGAGACCCTGGGCATCGTCGGCGAGTCCGGCTGCGGCAAGTCCACGGTCGCCAAGCTGCTGATGAACCTGGAGCGCGCCACCGCCGGCGAGGTCTTCTACAAGGGCCAGGACATCACCCGGCTGTCCGGACGGGCGCTCAAGGCCGTCCGCCGGAACATCCAGATGGTCTTCCAGGACCCGTACACCTCGCTGAACCCGCGTATGACGGTCGGCGACATCATCGGCGAGACCTTCGACATCCACCCCGAGGTGGCCCCGAAGGGCGACCGGCGCCGCAAGGTGCAGGAGCTGCTGGACGTCGTCGGTCTCAACCCGGAGTACATCAACCGGTACCCGCACCAGTTCTCCGGCGGTCAGCGGCAGCGCATCGGCATCGCCCGCGGCCTGGCGCTCAACCCGGAGATCATCATCTGCGACGAGCCCGTCTCGGCGCTGGACGTGTCCGTGCAGGCGCAGGTCATCAACCTGATGGAGAAGCTCCAGGACGAGTTCAACCTGTCCTACATCTTCATCGCGCACGACCTGTCCATCGTCCGGCACATCTCCGACCGCGTCGGCGTGATGTACCTGGGCCGGATGGCCGAGATCGGTACCGACACCGAGATCTACGACCACCCCACCCACCCGTACACGCAGGCCCTGCTGTCGGCGGTGCCGGTGCCGGACCCGGACGCGCGCGAGCACCGCGAGCGCATCATCCTCAGCGGCGACGTGCCCTCCCCGGCCAACCCGCCGTCGGGCTGCCGCTTCCGCACCCGCTGCTGGAAGGCGCAGGACAAGTGCGCCACCGAGGAGCCGCTGCTGGCGATCCCGGAGCGTTTCAAGAGCTCCGAGACCCCGGCCGCGCACGACTCGGCGTGCCACTTCGCCGAGGAGAAGGACGTCGTCAACGCGACGGTCTGACCCCGGCCCGTAGCGTCCGAAGGGCGCCCACGCGATCACCGCGTGGGCGCCCTTCCGCGTTCGCGCGTGGGCCCGGGAACGCCCGTGACGGCGCCGCGACACCTACGGGTGAACCGGACCGGACGACTCGGACGGGCGCCGGCAAGCGCTCAGGTCTGGCGCGGGCATCGGGCGTATCTGACCGCCGGCGGGGTGCCGAGGGTGCCGGCGCCGGTCGTGGCCCAGGTGTGGGGGAACGGCTCACGGCAGGCCCGCCTGGCGCAGTTCCTCAAGGGCTGCGACGTGGTGGCCCTCGACGAGGCGACCGCCAGGGAGGCCGGCGCACTCCTCGGCGCCGCGGGGGGCGACGACACGGTGGACGCGAGCGTGAGCGTTCTGGCCGCGCGGTTCGGCGCGGTGGTGGCCACCGCGGACCCGGACGACATCCGGCACCTGCTGAACCACCTGGGCGCGGCCGGCGCGAAGGTGCGGATCCAGCCCGTGTGACGGGCCGTACGGCGGCGCGGCGCCGCGGGGGGCGCCCCCGGGAACGGCTCCGCCCCGCCGCCGCGGGGCGCGGTGGCGGGGCGGAGCCGGCGGGGCTTACTTGGTGTAGCCGATGTTCTCGTAGCGCAGGTCCTGGAAGCCGTAGGCGCCGATGTTCGCCAGGTTCTTCTGGACGGCGTAGATGTCGGGGCGCTGGTACAGCGGCAGCAGGTTGGCCTGCTGCCAGATCAGCACGTCCGCGGCGTTGGCGTCGGTGATGGCCTGGGCCGGGTCGGTGTCGGCCGCCGCCTTGTTCATGGCCGCGTCGAGCTCGTCGCTGCCGACGCCGGTGTAGTTCTGCTGGATGTTGTCACCGACGGGCTTGGCGTAGATCGACTTGGTCGACGACACCGGGAAGGCGGTGCCCAGCCAGGAGAAGGCCGTCAGGTCGAAGCTGCCGGTGTTGACGTACTTGTCGAAGAACTCCTGCACCGGGACGGTCTTGATGTTCAGCTTGATGCCGACCGCCTTGAGCATGGGCTGCATGAGCTTGCCCTCGTTGGCGGAGGTGGCGACGTTCGCCGGGATGACGAAGTCCAGCTCGAGGGTCTTGCCGCCCTTGGTGCGGAACTCGCCGTCCTGCTTCCAGCCGGCCTCGTCCAGCAGGCTCTTGGCCTTGGCCTGGTCGAAGACGCCGACGCCGGCCGCGTTGTCCGTGTACCCCTTCTGGTTGGTGACGAAGAAGTGGTTGTTCAGCGGCTTGGGGTCCCAGTCCAGTCCCTGGAGGTCGGACTGCGCGATGGCGTCGCGGTTGAGGGCCGACATGATGGCCTGCCGCACCTTGACGTCCTTGAGGTTGTCGTGCGCGCCGTTGAAGGTGATGTGGCGGTAGTTGGGGCCGGCCGCCTTGCGGATCTCGGCGTTCTTGACCTCCTTGGCCTGCTTGTACGCGGCCGAGTCGGGGCCCACGTTGAAGAAGCCGACCTCGCCGTTGGCGAAGGCGCCGGCCTGGGCGTCGGCGTCCAGGGCCCGGAAGATGATCTTGTCCAGTATGGCCTTGTTGCCCCACCACTTGTCGTCGCGGACGACCGTGAGGGTCTTGGTGGTCTTGTCGATGCCCTGGAACTTGAACGGGCCGGCGGTGACCGGGATCTTGCCGAGGTAACCGGTGTTGAAGCCGTCCGGGGTGCCGATGACCGAGGCCGGGTAGAGCGGGCTGAACAGGCTCTTCCAGTCACCGAAGGGGCTGTCGAAGGTGACCACGACCTCCTGGTCGGTCTTGCCCTTCGCGACGCTGCTGATCAGCTCGTAGCCGGTGCTGGAGGAGATCTTGTACTTGGCGTCCTTGCCGTTCAGCGCCTTCCAGCTGGCCTCGTAGTCCTTCCAGGACATGGCCGTGCCGTCGGACCACTTGGCCTTGGGGTTGATCTCGTAGGTGACGACCTGCTTGCCGGAGCTGTCGTCCACCTTCGCCGAGGTCAGGTAGTCCGGGTTCGGCGTCACGGTGCCCGTCGCGTCCGACAGCATCGTGATCGGGATCAGGGAGCGCTCGACGTCGTAGCCGTCCGCGAGCGTGCCGTCGATCTCGTTGTAGTTGAAGTTCTCGGCGATCTCCGCGACCGGCCAGTTGAGGGTGCCGCCCTCCTTCAGCTGGTCGCGGTCGGTGGCCTTGATGTTGTTGGCGCTGGACTTGGGCACCGAGTTCTTCTTGGCCGCGGCGTCGTCACCGCCGCTGTCGCCGCCGCACGCGGTGAGGACCAGCGCGCCGGCGGTGGCCAGCGCGACCATGACCGCGGAGGTACGGGTTCTGTTCAACGGACTCTCTCCTCTAACGGGTTGGGACAACAAGGGGGTCAGACGACAGTGACCGCGGCGGCGTAGTGGCAGGCCGCGTTGTGGTCGCCCGCCAGGGCGGAGGGTGACGGGTCCTCGTCGCGGCAGCGGCCGCGCTGGACCTCGTCGAGGGAGGCGAACTTCGGGCACCGGTTGCGGAAGCGGCAGCCGGTGGGCACATCGGTGGGACTGGGCAGGTCACCGGAGAGCAGGACGCGCTTGCGCATCCGTTCCTTGCGGGGGTCGGGCAGGGGGACCGCCGACAGCAGGGCCTGGGTGTACGGGTGCGAAGGGGCGTCGAAGACGGCCTCCGCGGAGCCGATCTCGACGATCCGGCCCAGGTACATCACGGCGATGCGGTCGGCGATGTGCCGTACGACGGACAGGTCGTGCGCGACGAACAGATAGCTGAGCCCCAGCCGCGACTTGAGCTCGTCCAGCAGGTTGAGCACACCGGCCTGGATGGAGACGTCCAGCGCGGAGACCGGTTCGTCCAGGACGACCAGCTTGGGCTCCAGGGCCAGGGCGCGGGCGATGCTGATGCGCTGCCGCTGGCCGCCGGAGAACTCGGCGGGGAAGCGGTCCACGTGGTCCGGGTCGAGGCCGACCTGCGACAGCAGTTCGGGCACGCGGGCGGCGATGCGGTCCCGGGACCAGCCGTGGGTCTTCATGGGCTCGGCGAGGATGTCCCCGACCGGCATGCGCGGGTCGAGGGCCGCCATCGGGTCCTGGAAGACCACCTGGAGGTCGCGGCGCAGCGCCTTGCGGTCGGCGCGCCCCAGCCCCCGGATGTCCTTGCCGAAGACCGTGACGGCGCCGGACTGGCCCGTCGGCAGGTCGAGGATCTCCAGCAGCGTGGTGGTCTTGCCGCAGCCGGACTCGCCGACCAGGCCGAGGGTCTCGCCCTCGCGGATGTCGAAGGTGATGCCGTCGACGGCCCGCACCTCGCCGACCCGGCGCTTGATGACGGCGCCGTGCATCAGCGGGAAGTGCTTGACCAGCCCGCGCACCTCCAGCACGGTGTCGCGCAGGTCGCGGGGCACGTCCGCGGCGGGCGGCGGGGGCAGTTCCGGCACCGGGTAGACGGTGGCCGGGTCCAGGGAGCCGCCGTCCTCCAGCTCGTGACTGCGGTGGCAGGCGGTGGGGTGGTTGCCGCCCTCGCGCACCGTCAGCTCCGGCTCGACACGGCGGCACACGTCGATCGCCACCGGGCAGCGGGCGGCGAAGGGGCAGCCCGTCGGCAGGGCGACCATCGACGGCGGGTTGCCGTCGATGGGGGTCAGGGCGTGCCGGCCGCCGTCGTCCAGCCGTGGGATCGAGCCCAGCAGGCCGATGGTGTACGGCATGCGGGGCGCGTAGTAGACGTCGTCGACGGGGCCGGTCTCCACCGGGCGGCCCGCGTACATCACCTGGACCCGGTCGGCGAAGCCGGCCACCACACCGAGGTCGTGGGTGATGATGACGATGGCGGCGCCGGTGACCTCCTGGGCCTTCTTCAGCACGTCCAGGATCTGCGCCTGGATGGTCACGTCCAGGGCGGTCGTCGGCTCGTCGGCGATGATCACCTCGGGGTCGTTGGCGATCGCCATCGCGATCATCGCCCGCTGGCGCATGCCGCCGGAGAACTCGTGCGGGAAGGCGTCGGCGCGCCGCTGCGGGTCGGGGATGCCGACCAGGTCCAGCAGTTCCACCGCGCGCTTGCGGGCGGCGTCCTTGTCCAGGTCCTGGTGGATGCGCAGGGCCTCGATGATCTGGTCGCCGACGGAGTAGACCGGGGTCAGCGCGGACAGCGGGTCCTGGAAGACCATCGCGATGTCCTTGCCGCGGATCTTCGTCATCTCCCGGTCGTCCAGCTCCAGCAGCTCACGGCCGTGCAGCTTCACCGAGCCCTTGACCTCGGCGCTGTCCGGCAGGAGGCCGAGGACGGCCAGGGAGGAGACGGACTTGCCGGAACCCGATTCGCCGACGATGCCGAGGACTTCGCCGCGCCGCACCGAGAAGGAGACGCCGCGTACGGCCCCGACCGGCCCGGCCTCGCTCGGGAAGGAGACGTGGAGGTCGGTGACCTCCAGGGCGGGGATCTCGGTCACGACGTGCGTCCTTCCTTGGACGTGCTCTTGAGCGTGCGGGGGGCGCGGGCCTTGGCGCCGGCGGAGTTGGGGTCGAGGGCGTCCCGCAGCCCGTCGCCGATGAAGGCGATCGACAGGCAGATCAGCACCAGGCAGCCGGCCGGGAAGTAGAACAGCCACGGGAAGGCGGGGGCGGCGGGGGTGCCGGTGGCGATGAGAGTGCCGAGCGAGACGTCGGGGGCCTGCACGCCGAAGCCGAAGTACGACAGGCTGCTCTCGCCGATGATCGCCGCACCGACCTGGATCGTTCCGTCGATGATCAGCATCGAGGCCATCGACGGCAGGATGTGCCGGAAGATGATGACCGGTGCCGGGACGCCCATGTACTTGGCGGCCTTGACGAACTCGCGGTCCTTCAGCGTCAGCGTCATGCTGCGGATGACCCGGCCGGTGATCATCCAGCTGAACAGCGCCAGCAGGAGCACGAACACCAGCCAGGTGGTGCCCTGGAAGAGCGGGGAGAGCACCGCGATGATCAGGAAGCTGGGCATCACCAGCAGCAGGTCGACCACCCACATCAAGGAGCGGTCGGTCCAGCTGCCGAAGTAGCCCGCGCTCGCCCCGACCGCGGCGGCGAAGAAGGTGCAGATGATGCCGGTCAGGATGCCGATGACCAGGGACTTCTGCAGGCCGCGCATGGTCATGGCGAACAGGTCGGTACCGGTCTGGTCGGTGCCGAACCAGTGGGCTCCCGAAGGCGGCTTCTGGAACGCGGTGAAGTCCAGGTCCGTGTAGCTCCACTTGTAGAACAGCGGGGAGCCGTAGGCCAGGACGAAGAGCACGAGGAGCATGCACAGCCCGAACAGCGCCAGGCGGTTGCGGGCGAAGCGGACGGCGGTGAGCCGCAGCCGTCCGCCGCTGCGGCGCCGGGCCGGCGGGGCGGGGAGGGTGGCGGGCTGGACGGAGGGGGTCTGGACGGCCATGAGAGAGGGCTCCTGGTGACGCGGGATCAGGGCGACGGAGGCGCGGTGGGGTTCAGCGCACCCGGACGCGCGGATCGAGTGCCGCGTAGAGCACATCGGAGAGCAGACCGGCCACCAGGACGACGAGGGCGGTGAACATGCCCACGGCGGCGACCGCGTTGACGTCATTGGTGTGGATGGAGTCGACCAGCCACTCGCCCATGCCGTGCCAGCCGTAGATCTTCTCGGTGAAGGTGGCACCGGTGAAGAGCAGCACGACGTTGTAGACCAGCAGCGGGACCACCGGCAGCACGGCGGTGCGCAGTCCGTGCTTCATCAGGGCCGCCCGCCGGGACAAGCCCTTGGCCCGTGCCGTGCGCAGGAAGTCGCTGCCGAGCACGTCCAGCATGGTGCTGCGCTGGTAGCGGCTGTAGAGCGCCACCTGGACGAGGATCAGGGTGAGGCTGGGGACCAGCAGGTGCTGGAGCCGGCTGAGCAGGATGTCCCAGGTGCCGGTCAGGCCCGGATCGTACTCGTTGGTGTACTCGATGAGCTTGAAGCCGACGGCCTCGTTGACGTCGATCGACCACAGCTTGAGCGTCACCGCGATCACGGGCACCGGCATCGCCAGGATGAAGAAGGAGCCCAGTGTGGCGACCCGGTCCGAGACGCGGTACTGCCGGATGGCGCCCCAGGCACCGACCAGCACGCCGCCGATCGAGCCGACGATGGTGGCGATCAGCAGCAGCCGGGTGCTCACCCCGACGCGCCGGGCGAACTCGTCGTTGACCTGGCCGCCGGTGACGGTCCGTCCGAGGTCGCCGTGGGCCACACCGTCGGCCCAGTGGCCGAAGCGCACCACGAAGGGGGTGTCGGGGTTGAGGTTGTACTCGTCCAGGGTGGCCGACACGGAGGTGGCCGAGACCGGGGGGTTCCGGCCCAGGAAGTTGGACCTCGGGTCGAGGCTCAGCGCCGCCAGCGTGTAGGTGAGCGAGGCCGCGATGAGGACCAGCGCCAGATAGTTGACGAGTCGGCGCAGCAGATATCGGCCCACGAGTCACACACTCTCACTCGGTTGAAGATAATGAAAAATAATTCGGCGTTACGTTTGAGCCGTCTCTGGCATAGTGGTGCAACGCGTTTGAAACATGGGGGACGCATCCGTCTTCGCAGGTCGTGCGAGTGGGGGTGCGCGGCCCTTGCGGGTTGAGTGGGACTTTCGCAACGGAATTACATCCGCGTCAATGAAGGCCGGTTCGTCGTGATCGATCCTTTATTTTCTTGATCGAAACTTAACCTGACGATCGGGTAAACCCTTATTGGCGGACCGGGACCGAGGGATAACCCTCCATCGCCGCGGCGGCCCGGCCCGGGCCCGGTGAGCCGCAGTGCGCAATGTCCGGTTTTGAGGTCTGATGGGGGCTCAGGTGTCCTGTGTGGCGAGAGCTCCCTGAGGAGGCGCATCCGATGCGACGGAGCACGGCGGGTCGGGCCATGAGCGCGGCGGCCCTCGTCCTGGCGGCGACGGCGTGCGGGGGCGGCGGAGGCGGCGCGGGCGGAGAGCCGGACGGCGAGGGCGTGCTCAGTGCCTCGTGGAGCGACCCGCAGAACCCGCTGGAGCCCGCCAACACCAATGAGGTGCAGGGCGGCAAAGTGCTCGACATGATCTTCCGCGGCCTGAAGCGCTACAACCCGAGGACCGGCGCCGCGGAGAACGTCGTCGCCGATTCGGTCTCGACCACCGACTCCCGCACCTTCGAGGTGCGGCTCAAGGACGGCTGGACGTTCAGCAACGGCGAGAAGGTCACCTCCGACTCGTTCATCAACGCCTGGAACTACGCGGCGCTGGTGACGAACAAGCAGGTCAATGCGCCTTTCTTCAGTTACATCGAGGGGTACGGCACGGTGCACCCGGCCAGTGGCGCCCCGACCGCCAAGGTGCTGTCCGGACTGGTGAGGAAGGACGCCCTGAACTTCACCGTGAAGCTCAACCAGACGTTCTCCAGCTGGCCCGACACCCTCGGCTACAACGCTTTCATGCCGCTGCCGAAGAGCTTCTTCACCGACCACGCGGCCTGGCTGAGGAAGCCGGTCGGCAACGGCCCCTACCAGGTCGACTCGTACACCAGGGGCCAGGTCATGAAGCTGCGCACATGGCGCGGCTACAAGGGCGCCGACGCCGCGGTCAACGGCGGTGTGGACCTTCAGGTCTACACCGACAGCAACACCGCCTACACCGATCTGCAGGCCGGCAACCTCGACCTGGTCGACGACGTCCCCGCCCAGCAGTTGAGGCACGTCCGGTCCGACCTCGGCAACCGCTACCTCAACACCCCGGCCGGCATCATCCAGACCCTCGCCTTCCCGCTGTACGACAAGGCCTGGTCCGGACCGGACTCCGCCAAGCTGCGCCAGGGCATCTCGATGGCGATCAACCGCGACCAGATCACCCAGCAGATCTTCCAGAAGACCCGCACGCCCGCCAAGGACTGGACCTCACCGGTGCTCGGCGCGCAGGGCGGCTTCGACGACACCATCTGCGGCGACGTCTGCCGTTACAACCCGGCTCGGGCGAAGCAGCTGGTCAAGGAGGCCGGCGGCATTCCCGGCGGCACCATGAAGATCACGTACAACGCCGACAGCGGGTCGCACAAGGACTGGGTCGACGCCGTCTGCAACAGCATCAACAACGCGCTGGGCAACGACAGTGCCTGCGTCGGCAATCCCGTCGGCACCTTCGCCGACTTCCGCAACCAGATCGCCAACAAGCAGATGAAGGGCCCCTTCCGGGCAGGCTGGCAGATGGACTACCCGCTGATCCAGAACTTCCTCCAGCCGCTGTACTACACCGGCGCCTCGTCCAACGACTCGCACTTCAGCGACCCGAGGTTCGACAAGCTGGTCGACCGGGCCAACGCCGAGACCGACCTCGCCAAGGCCGTCGCCACGTTCAAGGACGCCGAGCGCATCCTGCCGCAGCAGGTGCCGGCCATCGCGCTGTGGTACCAGAACGGCAGCGCGGGCTGGTCGGAGCGGCTGTCCGGCGTGGCGCTCAACCCGTTCAGCGTCCCCGTCTACAACCAGATCAAGGTCAGCTGACGCCGTGGGCCGGTACGTCGTCCGCAGGCTGCTGCAGATGATCCCCGTGTTCATCGGCACCACCCTGCTGATCTTCCTCATGGTGTACGCGCTCGGCGACCCGGTGCAGGCCAAGTGCGGCGACCGCGCCTGCGACCCCGCCACCGCCGCGCAGATCCGCCACGACCTCTACCTGGACCACCCCCTGGCGCAGCAGTACCTGCACTACATGGGGCAGATCTTCCAGGGCGACTTCGGCACGGCCTGGAACGGCCAGGCGGTCACCGAACTGATGCGGACCGCCTTCCCGGTCACGCTGCGCCTGACGATCGTCGCGATCCTCTTCGAGATCCTGATCGGCATCAGCCTCGGGGTGCTCACCGGGCTGCGCCGCGGCCGCCCCGCCGACACCGCGGCGCTGCTCGCCACCCTGATCGTCATCTCGGTCCCGACGTTCGTCTCCGGCTACGTGCTGCAGTACCTGCTCGGCGTCAAGTGGGGCCTGATCGCGCCCTCGGTCTCCATCGAGGCACCCTTCGGGGAACTGATCGTCCCGGGCCTGGTCCTGGCGCTGACCTCACTGGCGTACGTCACCCGGCTCACCCGTACCTCGATCGTGGAGAACGCCCGTGCCGACTACGTGCGCACCGCCGTCGCCAAGGGACTTCCGCGCCGCCGGGTGGTCACCCGCCATCTGCTGCGCAACTCCCTCATCCCGGTGGTCACCTTCATCGGCACCGACATCGGGGCCCTGATGGGCGGCGCCATCGTCACCGAGCGCATCTTCAACATCCGCGGCGTCGGCTTCCAGCTCTACCAGGGCATCCTGCGGCTGGACTCGGCCACCGTCGTCGGCTTCGTGACGATCCTGGTCATCGTCTTCCTCGTGGCGAACCTGCTCGTCGACCTCCTGTACGCGGTGCTCGACCCGAGGATCCGCTATGCCTGAGCCGGACATCGGCGGCCCGGAGCGAACCGGCAGCACCTTCAGCCCGAGCCGGGGGACCACCATGCCCGAACCCACCGACCACCCCGACGAGGCCATGGAGGCCGCCGGCGGCACCGGCGCCTCCATGGGGCTGGGGCAGGACGAGGCACGCAGCCTGGAGAAGCCCCTTCCGGGCGGCCCCGGCGGCCCCGGCGAGCAGGGGCCGGCGATCGCGGACAGGCCGCGCAGCCTGTGGTCGGACGCCTGGCGTGACCTGCGGCGCAATCCGGTCTTCCTGCTCTCCGCGCTCGTCATCGCCTTCCTCGTCGTCATCGCGATCCGGCCGCAGCTGATCGCCGACGGCAATCCGCTCAGCTGCAACCTCGCCAACTCCCAGTTGGGGTCGGCGCCCGGCCATCCCTTCGGCTTCGACAACCAGGGCTGCGACGTCTACACGCGGGTCGTGTACGGCGCCCGCGCCTCGGTCACCGTCGGCATCTGCGCCACCGTCGGCGCCGCGCTGCTCGGCAGCCTCCTCGGCGGCCTGGCGGGCTACTTCGGCGGCTGGACGGACGCGGTCCTCTCCCGGGTCAGCGACATCTTCTTCGGCATCCCCATCGTGCTGGGCGGCCTGGTCTTCCTGTCGGTGGTGACCAACTCCACGGTCTGGCCGGTGGTCGGCTTCATCGTGCTGCTGGGGTGGCCGCAGATCGGCCGTATCGCCCGCGGCGCGGTCATCACCGCCAAGCACAACGACTACGTGCAGGCCGCGCGGGCACTGGGCGCCGGCAACGGGCGCATCCTGCTCCGGCACATCGCGCCCAACGCCGTGGCGCCGGTCATCGTCGTCGCGACCATCGCGCTCGGCACGTACATCGCGCTGGAGGCCACCTTGTCCTATCTCGGCGTCGGCCTGAAACCGCCCACGGTGTCCTGGGGCATCGACATCTCCCAGGCGTCCACCCAGATCCGCAACGCCCCGCACATGCTGCTGTGGCCCGCCGGGGCGCTCAGCGTGACGGTGCTGGCGTTCATCATGCTCGGCGACGCCGTGCGCGACGCCCTCGACCCCAAGCTGCGCTGATGGACGGAGGCGTGATGACCGGCCCGGTGACGGACGCGGCGGCGGCGCGGGACGCGGCGCCGCTGCTCGACGTCCGCGACCTGCACGTGGAGTTCCGCACCCGCGACGGCGTCGCCAAGGCCGTCAACGGCGTGAGCTACTCCGTGCGGTCCCGCCAGACCCTCGCCGTGCTCGGCGAGTCCGGCAGCGGCAAGTCGGTGACCGCCCAGGCGGTGATGGGCATCCTCGACTCGCCGCCCGGCCATGTCACCCGGGGCGAGATCCTCTTCCAGGGCCGGGACCTGCTCACGATGAGCGGCGAGGAGCGCCGCAAGGTCCGCGGTGCCCGGATGGCGATGATCTTCCAGGACGCGCTGTCCTCGCTCAACCCCGTACTCACCGTCGGCGACCAGCTCGGCGAGATGTTCCGGGTGCACCGGGGCATGTCGCGCAAGGACGCCAGGGCCAAGGCCGTCGAACTGATGGACCGGGTCCGCATCCCGGCGGCGAAGGAGCGCGTGGGCCAGTACCCGCACCAGTTCTCCGGCGGTATGCGGCAGCGCGTCATGATCGCCATGGCGCTCGCCCTCGAACCCGAGCTGATCATCGCCGACGAGCCGACCACCGCCCTGGACGTCACCGTCCAGGCGCAGGTCATGGAGCTGCTGGCGGAGCTCCAGCGCGAGTACGGCATGGGCCTGATCCTCATCACCCACGACCTCGGCGTGGTCGCCGACGTCGCGGACCACATCGCCGTGATGTACGCCGGGCGCATCGTGGAGACCGCCCCCGTCCACGAGATCTACAAGAACCCCGCCCACCCGTACACCAAGGGCCTGCTCGCGTCGATCCCGCGCCTGGACCACAAGGGCCGGGACCTGTTCGCCATCAAGGGCCTGCCGCCCAACCTGCTGCGCATCCCGCCCGGTTGCGCCTTCCACCCCCGCTGCCCGATGGCCCGCGAGAGGTGCCGCACCGACGAACCCGGGCTCTACCGGGTCAGCGACACACGCGGCAGCGCCTGCCACTTCTGGAGGGAGTGCCTCGGTGGGCACGAGCACTGAACCCGTCCTCCAAGTGCGCAGGCTGGTCAAGCACTTCCCGCTCACCCAGGGCATCCTGGTCAAGAAGCAGATCGGCGCCGTCAAGGCCGTCGACGGCGTCGACTTCGACCTGTACAGGGGCGAGACCCTCGGCATCGTGGGGGAGTCCGGCTGCGGCAAGTCCACCGTCGCCCGGCTGCTGGTCAATCTGGAGCAGGCCACCGCCGGCCGCATCCTCTACAAGGGCGAGGACATCACCCGGCTGTCCGGGCGCGCCCTCAAAGCGGTGCGCCGGAACATCCAGATGGTCTTCCAGGACCCGTACACCTCGCTCAACCCGCGCATGACGGTCGGCGACATCATCGGTGAGCCCTACGACATCCACCCCGAGGTCGCCCCCAAGGGCGACCGCCGCCGCAAGGTGCAGGAACTGCTGGACGTCGTCGGCCTCAACCCCGAGTACATCAACCGCTACCCGCACCAGTTCTCCGGCGGCCAGCGGCAGCGCATCGGCATCGCCCGCGGCCTGGCCCTGCGCCCGGAGATCATCGTCGCCGACGAGCCGGTCTCGGCGCTGGACGTGTCCGTGCAGGCCCAGGTCGTCAACCTGATGGAGCGGCTGCAGAACGAGTTCGAGCTGTCCTACGTCTTCATCGCGCACGACCTGTCCATCGTCCGGCACATCTCCGACCGCGTCGCGGTGATGTACCTCGGGCGGATCGTGGAGACCGGCGACGACTCCCAGATCTACGAACACCCCACGCACCCCTACACCCAGGCCCTGCTCTCCGCCGTCCCCGTGCCCGACCCCGAGGCCCGCGGGCACCGCGAACGCATCCTGCTCTCCGGCGACGTGCCCTCCCCGGCCGACCCGCCGTCGGGATGCCGCTTCCGCACCCGCTGCTGGAAGGCCCAGGAGCGCTGCGCCCTGGAAGTCCCCGAACTCGCCGTCCCCGCGGTCTTCCGCGGCCTGGACTCCCCGGCGGCGCACCCCAGCGCCTGCCACTTCGCCGAGGAGAAGACGGTGGTCCCCCCGGAGGACTGAGCCGCGGTCCCGCCGCGCGGATCGCGGTTACGCGCGGGCAACGCGCCCGACCCGCCCGCGACATGCGGACGCGGCAGGCTGGGCACGTACGGCCGTGCGGGTGCCGTCCGCCGGCCGGGGGGGGCGCGCGGGGCCCCCGCCCCCCCCCCCCCCGCCCCCCCCGGGTAGCGGGGGGGCCCCCGCCCGCGCACCCCCCCCCCCCCCACCCCCC